>NZ_JBIUWM010000012.1:0-107263 GCF_044743445.1 Pseudomonas sp. NPDC087615
TAACGGGGCTTCAGGCTCGCCAAAGTAACTTGGAGCGGCGATATCAAAGCAACAGTCTCAGAGAACGACGAGTGCTTTCATTGTGGCGGCTTGGCTTGGAATACTGGCGTAGGTGCATAGAGTTCGGAGGCAGCGGAGACTGGGAAAAATTGGAGAAAGCTCTGCGCGATGAGGTGCATCATCAGACGCAGAGCCTGGAGTAGATTTGTGGGGATCCCTCAGGGACAGACTGCGTTTTCGGAGCACTTCCCAAACGTGGTTCGTCCCATTTACCACTCCTAGCGAGTTGTCAACTTCGTTGGCACCTCTATCGAATCAAACAAGTAAACATCTTCAACCGAGCACTCTGGATATATCCATTTCTCCCAGTTCGCAACAACCCACTCCCTCGAAATTCCGTGTTCACCCGATGCGCAGCTTTCCAATGGCAAATGCACCAGTACTAACCCTGATTTATTCCCGGAAGCCACTACCAGAGAATGGCCAAAATTTTCGTCTGGTATATCGACCACCATGAAGTCCACAATCGCTTCGTACGGCCAACTGGCGGGCACCCGAAAAACCTGCCCCCTGACAATAACGGGATCTAAGCATTCGACGAGTTTGATACTATTCATCACTTCATCCTCAAATCATGTTTACCCGAGTCATCTTTGGATTTAGGAATAGGTGTCAAATCAAACTTAACCTCTCCTTGATGTTTCCCTCGGCTATTCACCTGTTCCCACCTACCGTGCTGACTGTCAACTGCGTAAAAATATCCATCGGATCCGGCATAAACATCTCTGCCATTCAATTTCGTCAGGAAACTGTCCTTAGGCCAACCCAGGGAATCGGCTAACTCCCTTGCTCTGGTTTTTACAATCGCCACCCGTTCACCCGAAGGGAGGGTAGCCAAAGACTTCTCAAATTCCGACGCAGACTGCCCCCACGGCAGGCTATAAACGTTCCCTAACGACGGATTTTCTACGATAGGCGTTGTGTACGTACCGTCTCCCGTCTCAACGACCGGGCTCCCGCCCGTGTCGGTGGGCAAAGAGGGTTGCGTCACGAAACCGCCAACGCTTACAGGATGCAGAGTGTCATTATCTACGGCTGGATTCGTCAATACTCCATATTTTGGGTCCAGTAACGTGACCGGAAAGGTCGTACCCAGCATCAAGGCCCACAGTTCAGCCGAAATGGATAACTGCTGAGATCCGCTATAACCCGCCTCACCGGCAGACGCGACTAACGCATTAACTGCATCTCGTGTGTTCTCCTGATTTTTTGTTCCAGCGGCAGACGAAAGAAGCATTGCCCCTAAAGCTGCAATTGCACCGCCAGCCAAAGCTAAAGGCACGGATCTATCAGGGACAGACTACGTTTTCGGAGCACTATCTAAACGTGGTGTGTCCTATTTATAGCTTCCTCGACCTAACGACCAAGGGCAGGAATGAGGACGAGATCATGGAATGGGGGCGGCATCATGATCAGTATCAAGATCAGAAAAAACCCATTTGTTGCCATAGCAGACAATGACCAACGCCGGGAGGCCAGCGTGGGAATTAACACTAACTCCCAGAGAAGGCTATACCGCACTATCACCTGGGGCAGGTTTGTCCCTGACAACACGTTGACCCTTTCACTCCTCGCCCCGAAATTACTGCAACTCATATTCTTTCAGCAATAACCTCTAACTCTTCCCACATCCCGGTAAGGCCAATACTATTCATGTAAGTAGCGTAGTCCAAAAAAGGCGCAACCCCAATTTACTCGATCTTGAACCACGTTGCATCACACTCCGCACAAATGAAAATAACAGCTTCGGTTACTTTGATTTTCGCCTTAACAATATAGTCCTGCTGACATCTTGGGCAAAGCATATAAACCTTTTCATGTACTGGACATAACCGGGGATAGACCAGGTTTATTTAAACGGGTACTGCCCCATTTATCCCCGCGCGTCGAGAACTACAACACCCCCCTTTTTATTCGGTCCACATATCCATAAACTCACGATCATGGCGTTTGTTGGTTAACCAGATAAAAAAATCGTCAAATTGTTCCTCAGACCAAGGATCCATCGGATCAAGTTCCACAGCCGGGTACTCAAACTCAAGAGCTGAGCTATTCAAGCCGGAAAATTTCACCTTGTTTGTATCTCCATTCTTTTTAACAGAAACACTCCAGGACGGATCACTGAAAAGTACCTTGCTACGATTAACAAATAGAACAGGGCCGTCTATCGATGAATAAACCCCTGCAAATCCGCCAGAAAAACTCACATACAAAGCCTTGTTTCTTGGCTCTCTTTGGCCCGACTCTTCCTCTGTGATGGGGTTGTAATTTTCATCACACAACAAAACGAAGCGACGGTCATTTTTATGCTGAAAAACTATATATTCCATTCTTATCCCCGTCCTACCGAGCCTTCATAGCGTTGAAGATACGAGTCAGGTTTCTTACTCAACCATTCGCCAAAATTTCCGAGCAAAGTATCGATATCCGGGTTTGGCCGAGCTGCTGACTTGATGATATCGCTGTACGAACGACCATTCTTGATCAAATATTCAACGGTCGGCCCAAGCGCGTCGCCGCAGCGATCAAGATTGACCTCATAAATAAAGTCTTTAAGTGGACCCGGCGATAAGTCCTTATATTCCACGCCCAACTGACGCCTGGCTTGGTTAGCTTCCGTCGCGAGGTTGCGGAGTTCATCCTGTGTCATGTTCGGCTGTATTCTTTCCGCATAAGAGGAAAGTTCAGCGACTTTCCGCTCATATTCTTTTCGCAAGGGATTCGACTTGATACTTTCGCCGAGGCTATCAATCAGCTTCTGCTGAATAACCACTCGATTAAAACCCGTTACCACTGGAGGCGCAACAGGCGGATCAAGCACCGGTACATCCGTATCCCGCACTACACCCGGTAGCTTGCTGATCTGGGTTTTGACAGTGTCCAGATCAAACGATGCCCCGATTTTCTTGACAGTGTTGACCGAGACATCAATACCCATCCGCGAAAGGGTCAACGCGCTATTTGCAGAACTGCTCCCACCGCCCGCCAGCAGCTGAACCACGAGCGCCACGGCTTGCCCCATTTGCCTGCCGAGATTTTCTGCGTTGGCATCGCCGCCTTCGGTGAGCGCCTGCCCAATCTGATCAATCTGGGATTTGAATGCAGCGCCAACTGCTTTGCCCAGCAGCGCCTGGGCCTCATCAGAGCCAGCGAACTCCACGACGGCGTCCCAACTCTGTACAGGGTCCCTCATCAACATGACGGCGCTATCCAAAGTCCCTAGACCCGCTCCCGCCATCCCATCGGTAAAGCCTTTAAGAACCCCCGATCCGGTCAGCAAATCCTGCCGCGTAGACTGGATCTGCCACTTCGCCGCAATCGCTATTTTTTTCAGGACATTGGGTTCGGCATCAATTTCTTTCATGGCTTGGACGTATTGCTGCGTCGCCAACCAGTTGTTGTCGATGTTCGCCGTAGCTGCGTTATTCGCTGTGGCGGCGCCATTCGGATTGCTCATGGCCGCAATGCCGGTCACCAGGCTGGTGATGATGTTGCGTTTGGCTTCACGCTCTATCGCTGTTTCATTTGGATCAGTGTCTGCGAACAGTCCCGCCAGCACGCTCGCTGCTGAGCCGCCCAAAGCACCCGCCGAACACGACTGGCTGCTGGCCGCCGCACCGGCGCAGCCGAGAATCGCATGCAACGCGGCGTGTGTAGGGCTGCCTTCCTTCAGACCCTTTTTCACCCAATCACCGATATACGATGAGCCTTGCTGCTGGACGTAATTGACCACCATGTTCTGGGCAAACTGCGCACTGCTACCGCTGACGTTGCCGCTTATGCCGGCGACGAGGGCTGTAGCGATCTGGCGGTAAGTACCGCCTGCCCCCCAGTTATCGCCAATTTCCTTGATCTGTTGCTTGAGCTGTAGGTAATTCTCGTGGTGAGCCAGTTGAGCCTTCTCGGAAAGTTTCGGATCAAAGGACGCCGCCAACTCCAGATCAGCCTGCTTCTTCTTGCTATCCATCTCCCGCGCACGGTCTTCAACGAACTGAGAAACGTTCTGCACAAACTTTCCGACGATCTCGAAGTTCGCACCGATTTCTTCTGCATTGAAGATAGGCTTCAGCTTATTGCTGCCATCGCGATCACTTGAAACATTCGTGTTTATCGCTGCGATGGTTTGCTCAGCGGTCTGCCCTGTGAGTTCCTGCTGTTTTGCGCCATTGGTGATGGTCACCGCCGCGCCACTGATGCCGCTATGGGTGGTACTGCTGGAACTATCACTGGCGAAGAGAACGACAGGCGTAGTAGCGCTCACGCCATCCTTACTGGCGACAACTGGACCACCCCGGCTAGCGGTGGCGCTGGCATTACCGTTTTTGTCACGCCCGATGTCGCCGCCATAACCACCACTCAAATTGATACTGCTGGCGTCGTACTCAGCCTTGTTTTTCACATCCGACGTGGTGAGTGTGCCGGTGCTCAAGGTGTTCTTGCCGTCAGCCACGGCCTTGTCAGTGCTGGCAATGACAGCGCCAACCAGATCGGTATTGCCCGCCACTTCAACCTGGAAGCCGCCATTGCCCGCTTTGATGCCCGACTGCTCGGAGACACTGGCGTATTCGCTGTTCATGTTCTGCTGGGAAACACCACCGCTGACACTGCTGTTGCCGAAACAGAATGGCGGCACGCAGACGCTGACGCCGACGTTTGCGCTCGACTGTTTCGAGGTGTAGGTGCTGGTGTCCTGCAGGCTCTCGATGTTGAGGTCGCCGCCGACCTTGACCTTGACCGTTTCACCGCTGGCGGTCGCGCCTTTGATGTTGGTATCACCGCCGCTTTTCAGGCTCAGCGTGCCACCGGACTTGACCGAGGTGTTGGTGTGCGTGACGTCATCACCATCGCTATTGCCGCGACCTTTGTTGGCTGCCAGATCAAGGGTGAAACCGTTCTGTTCACCAAAACCGAAGCCGACCCCGACACTCCAGCCGCTGTTGCTGTTGCTGCTTTCCTGATGCGCTGTGTTTTGCGCCGACAGCAGATTGATCGCGCCAGTGGCGTCGAGGGAAACATTGCCACCGCCTTCGATACGACTGCCGACCACATTGATGTTGCTGTCCGCCCCCGCACCTTTGGCGACGATATTGATGTTGCCGCCCGCCATCACACCGCTGCCGACGACGTTACTACCGCTCTGGCTGCTGTTCATCTGGCTTTGGCTGTTGCTCAGATTGACGCTGACTTTCACCCCACCCAGAGGGTTTTGCATCATCGACTGACCGGCGTCCAGTGCCTGGTCGGCACTCATCGCCGCGTTGACGGCAGCCAGTGCAAGCATCCGGCCGTCAGTCGTCTTCTCGGCCGCTTCACCCATTTGCTGGATGCCACGCAAGGCATCAAGCAACGGAATGCTCACCGTGCCACCCACCGCCGTACGGTTGGTGCTGGCGGTTTTGGTGGCGCGGAGGCTGTCGTAACCTTCACCGATATCAACGTGCCTGGCCGCAATATCGATGTCGCCGACCGGCGCCACCAACTGACTGGCGGTCTGGGTGTAATGATCCCTGGCAGTCAACGAAATGTTGCCGCCCAACGAGGCGATCTGGCTGCCCGACTGGCGTGTGACCGTGCTTTGCTCACCTTCCCTGGTTTTGACGATCCCCGTCGCGCCCTGCCACCAGGTACCGATTTCACCGACCTTTTTGCTGCCGGACGACGATCCGGCAGTGGACGTGCTTTCAGCGCTGATGACCTCCAGATTGCGCCCGGCATTGATCGTGATGTTCTTGTCGGCCACCAGAGTGCTGCCTTCAACGACGGTGTCTTGGCCACTCCTGATTTGCAGGCTACCGGCGCTGATGTCGCTGCCGATACTTTCTGTGGAGCGTTGCTGGCCGTTCTGCGACTTCTGCGTGTTCGACAAATAACCCGTCAGATTCGCCCCGGTCTTGCTTGAGCTTTGCGACTGGCTGGAGGTCTGCGTTTCCTGGGCTGCACCGATGAATACGTTATTGGCCGCCGTCAGCTTGATTTCATCCTCGGTACGCAAGGACGCCGCGCTCAGCGTGATGTCGTTGTCGGACTTGAGTTCCATGCTCTTGGCGACCCACTCGGTACTGTTCAGGTGGGTCTGGGTGACTTCAGCACTGCTCGATTTGCTCGACGACCAGCCTTTCTTCGACGAGGCGCTGGATTGACTGGCGTAGTCCTCGGCCGCCATCAGGTTGATGTCGCGGCCGGCAGTTGCCAGCAACGAACCGTCAGATTTGACCTTGGCGCCTTCGGCATTAATGTCCTGCCCGGCCGACATCACCAGTTTGCTACCGGCCTCAATGCTGGAGCTGACTGACGCGATGCTTTCGCTTTCGGTCATGGTCGATTTTTTCTTGCCGAAGTCACCTTTTTTGGTCTTGGTATAGAACGAGTGATCGATGTTATCGGCCGTCACCAGACTCAGGTCATCACCGGCATAGATGTAAGCTTCACCCGCCGATTTGACCTGGCTGGCGACCAGATTCAGGTCCTTGTCGGCATTGAGGGTCAGGTTGCCTCCTGACTTGATGACGCTCGACTGCTGACTGACATGATCCTCTTCAGCGCGGAACTTCTTGTTCCAGCCGCTGGCATGAGTTTCGTTGGCCGCGGAAGAGATCGTCAGATCACGTTTGGCATTGAGATCGACATCGCCTTTACCCTCGACCTGACTGGCAACAACGTTGATGTCGCGCTGCGCCGTGACCTTCAATGCGCCGCCGGCATTCACCTCAGATCCATACTGGGTCACCGAGGTATTGATGTGATTGGCGTCGTTGTAAGCCGATTTCTGCTCGGCTGAATCGATCAGCACATCGCGTTTGGCGGTCAACGTGATATCTCCGCCGCTTTTCAGTACGCTGCCGGTGTTGTCGATGTCGCGTCCGGCGTTGATGACCAGAGCATTAGCGGCTTCGATGCGTGAAGCGCTGTCGACGAAATCTGCACGCTCCTCATGACGCGCACCGCTGCTGGTGTGGGTCGTCACGGTGCGCTCGTTGATGACGTCACCGTTTTTGCTTTCCAGCGTGACATCACGACCGGATATGATCCCGCCGGCCTTGTTCGTCAGGTCATTGGTAGCGGTCAGTTTCAACAGGTTGCCTGCCTCGACCAGACCACTGCTGACCAGATCCTTTTTCGCCGTGGCATCGAGGTTCTGGCTGGCGCGCAACGTCCCGGAGTTCTCCAGGTTTTCCCCGGCGATCAACGTAACGTCATTGCCCTGGATCAGGGAACCATTGGCGGCGAGGCGATTGTTGGCGTTGGCTAGGTACAGCACCGGCACCAGCACTTTTTCGCCATTCACTACGCGCTCTTCGAGCCAGACGATGTCATGGGTCAGTGCAGCGACTTGTTGCGCCGTCAGGTTGACCCCGACGCTGAGATTCAGCGCAGTTTTGCTGGCGATGGCGTTGTCCATCAGGCGTTTGTAGACGGCTTCGTCGGAGGCCTGCCCGTCAATGAAACGCTGGCCCGTACGCGCAACAACGGCTTGTTGGACCAGTTTTTGTTCGAACAGGCCATCGCCCAGACGCTTGGCGCTCTGGTCAGGGTCGTAACCGAGGTTCTGCAGCAAATAGTCCGAACTCATGAATTGCTTGAGGTCGGTGAGCACAGGATTGGTTTCGATCAGGTATTTGTGCGGCTGGGATTTTCCGGCATTGCTGGGCAAGCCCTGAACACGATTGATGGTCAGCGCAGTGGACGTTGCCCCGGCGGTGACTTTACCGCCGCTGAGGGTCCAGCTTTGCGGGCCGGTTGCAACCGGATCGCTGCTGCCCACGCCACTCAGACGGAACAACCCATTCTGGCCGGTGGGCAGGCTGAAACCTGGCAAATCGATCGGGTCTACCTGTTGTTGTGCCAGATCCGGCGGCAGCTGCGGATTGATCCGCACTTGTGTTGAATAACCGCTGCCAACGCCGGTATTGGTGGTGGTCTTACCCCCGGTAACGTAAGCGTAGTAAGGGCGTACGACGCTGTTATCGATTTTGTTCGTCGCGTCGAGGGTGATGTTGCCACCCGCCTGAATAATGGCGTCCAGCGACTGCCCGTTGGTGACCGTGGTGACGGGCTGAAATTTCTCGCCCATCAACCGCAGGAAGTTACTCAGATCCTGTTCATAGGTGGCCGACGGTGTCGGGTTATTGGCTCGGAATATCGCGGCCAGTCTGATCGCCGAAGCGGTCTGGTCGACCCAACTGACGAACTTGCGGGTCGTCTTGATTTCCTGCTCCTGGACCCCCTGATTGGTGATCGACGACGCCGTGATCCTGATGTCACCGGAAGCCGTGATCAAGCTGCTGGTGTTGTTCACCTGACCGCCATTGATCGTCAGGCCGGCGCCGCTGTTGATCGATGCGGCTTCAGAGTGCTCACCGACTTTCAGGCGATCGACTTCATCGACGATCCACAGGCCGTTCCTGCGGCCGCCACTACGAAAATCACAGCCAGGTCCAGCAATCAGCGCGCACGATAACTCGGTAATGGTTGCCCCGCTCTTCTCATGATCGGAATACTTCAGCACGTCCATCACGTTGTTGACAGTTGCAGCGGCCAACGTCATTTCGCCGGAGCTTTCAATCGAGCCGGAACGGTTGTCCAGCAGATCGGCCAAAGTCTTGTTTTTGTCCCTGGCGATCAACAGGCTGCCGAGGCTGTAGACCTGGCCATAACTGTTGGTGAAGGTGGGCGTCAGCAGTTGCATGGCTTCGCCGCTGAAGATCAATCCGCGCTCGTTGCGAAGCGCACCCGCCGTCAATGTCAGGTTCTTCGCAGCACCCAGGGTGCCGCTGTTGGCGATGTTGCCGGCCGCCAGCGTCATATCGCCAGCCGAGGTCAGGCGACCGGCATTGCTGAGCAGTCCACCGACGTTGATCGTGGTATTGCCACCACCGCCGACACTGGATGCAGTGCCCAGAATAAGCTGAGCCGCACTCAGACCGAGGTCACCGAGACTGCTGACCCGTCCAGCGCCAGAGTAGGTGCCGCCCAGCGTGAGATCGAGGCTGCCATCACTGGCAATCAACCCGTCATTGTTCCAATTGCCGCCATTGCCGATCAGCTTGTTCACCGCCAGCAGCTGCCCGCTCGCTGTTTGATTCAGACTGTTGATATTGACCGTCAGGCGATCCGCCTGAATCAGGCTGCTGTTGGTCCAGCTATCCGCCGCCAAGGTGAGCCCACCACGGGTAACGAAGCTGCCGCCCGCGCTGCCGAGTTGCCCGGTGGCAATATCGAAAATCCCGCTGCCGACATGCAGAATGTTGCCGCCAGCATTGAGCAAGGCGCCCGCGCCAAGGCTGAAATCGCTGTTGGCACTTTCGACGGTGCCGCTCCGGTTATCGAATGCGCCACCCATGCTGAACACGGTTTTACCGGTGCTGCCCAATGCACGCAGTTGCCCGGTCTGGTTGTCGACGCTGCCAGCGGTGACGCCCAGCATACTGGCGCTTTCGATAATGCCTTTGCGGTTATTGAGAAGGCCGCGCAGGCTGAGGTCGACCTGTTTGCCACCGACCAGGCTGTCGGCGCTGCCATTGTTGTAGAAGTCGTTACCGGTAACGCCGACACGCTCCAGCGCAATGAGGCTGCCATTGCGGTTATCGAAGTTGCCGGACGGGCCGGTATCGATGATCGCATCGCCGTTCTGTGCGGTGATGCGGCCACCGTCGTTATAGAGTCCGGCCAAGGCTTTGAGGGTCAGGCCTTGCGCTTGAATCACCCCGCCCTGCCCGTTGCGCAGTACCCCGAAGACTTGCGCGCTGAAGGTGTTTTTCAGGCTGGACAGCACACCGCCACGACTGTCGAGGCTGGCCGCCGTGATAGCGAGATCGCCAGACTTGGCGACCACACGACCGCCCCGGTTATCAATGACGCCGCCAACGCTGGCCGTCAGAGTACCCTCGCTTTGCAGCGAGCCTTGTTGGTTGTCGAGGCTGGCGGCGGTCAACGTCAGATCAGCGGTATCGCTGTAGATCAGGCCGTCATTGCCGTTTTGCACAGCGCCATTGGCGGTCAGCGTCAACGTGTCATTGGCGGCGACACGACCACCGTTGCGGTTGTCGAGACCAACGGTGGACAAGGTCAGCAGCGCTTGACTGAGCAGTTTGCCGCCCTGGTTGTTGATCTGCGCAGCGCGTTCGATAACCAGCGGGCCGGCGCTAACCAACTGGCCTTGGGTATTGGTCAGCGTGCCGAGCAGGTTGAGGGTGATGGCTGCATCGGCCGCCAGCACGCCTTCGCTGTTGTCCAGATCCGTCCCGGTGAAGCGAATGTCCTGTTTTGCATTGACGGTAGCGTTGGTGTTGTTCAGGGAACTGGCCTGGATATCCAGACTGACACCACTGTCGATCAAACCACCCTGCGCGTTGTTCAGGCTGCCAGCGACGACCAGCGTCTGCCCACCTTCGCTGGAGAGCACGCCTTTGTCAGAGTTATCGAGATTGGCCGCCGTGACGCTCAAGGTGCCCTTGCTGACCAGCGCACCGGTGTTGCTGTTCTGGATGTCACCAGTGAGATCCACCAGCAGGTCGCCGTCGCGGCTCGACAAAGTACCGTGGTTTCGGTTGTCGAGGCTGCCACCGCGCAAGCTGAGGTGCTGCCAGCCGGAGATCAGACCGTTGAGGTTGCGGGTACTGGTCGCCGTCAGATCCAGTCCCTCACGACTGAAGAGCTTGCCGTCGCTGTTGTCCAGATTGCGCGCTGTGAGCGCATAGCTCAGGTTGCTGGAGAGTTCACCATTCTGGTTGTAAAGATCCCGCAGGTTATCGAGGGTCAACAAGCCTTTGGTGGTGATCAGACCTTTGGCGTTATTGAGGTCGCCAAGTGCACTGCCAAAGTCTATGGCAATGGCGCTGCCGAGCAGCGAGCCGCCGTTCTGGTTATTCAGATTGGCGGCGCCGATGTCGAGTTTGCCGGTCGCATTGATCAGGCCGGCGTCCTGATTGTCGAGTTGCCCGTCAACGCCCAGCCGCAGGTTGGTCTGGCTGGTGAGCGTGCCGCCATTGTTGTTCACACTGCCGGCCCTGGCATCGATGCTGGCGGCGGCAATCGTGCCTTTGAGGTTGACCAAAGCCTGCTGCACGCGCAGGGTCAGCACCTGATTGCTCAGCAGTTTGCCATTGCTGTTGTCCAGGCTGGTGGCGGCGAATGTAAACGCCTGGGCGCTGGAAATTTCGCCTTCGCGGTTGTCGATCTTTTGCAGTTGTTTCAGCACCAGCAGTGGAGCGTTGATCAATCCACTCTGGTTGTTCAGCGCGCCGTGATTCAGATCCAGAGACAGCGAAGTGTCGCTGGTAAGTTGGCCGCCATTGTTTTGATCGAGGCTAGCGACACTGGCCGTCAACGCCTTGTTGCTGGCGATCTGGCCCTTGTTACTGTTGTCGACGTTGCCGGCCTTGAGCGTAAGGCTACCGGGCGAGGTCAGTTTGCCTCCCTGATTGTTCACCACGCCTGTGGCATCGATGCTCAGGGAAGTGCCGGCGTTCACCAGCCCTGCGACGTTGTCCAGCGACGCCATGCGCAGGGTTACATCGGCCAGGCCCGACAGCTCGCCACCGTTGTTGTTCATCTGACCGACAGTCGCTTTGAGCGATCCGCTGGCGTTGATCAATCCCTTGTTGTTGAGCACTTGGCTTGCGTTCAGATCGAGCGTGCCGCTGCTCAGCACCCGGCCATCGTTGCGGTTATCCAGCGTCGCCGTGGTGACGCGCGTTGCCTGCCCGCTCAGAGTGCCGCCCTGATTGCTCAGGGATTGCGCCGCGATGACTGTCAGGTTGCGGCTGGCGATGACGCTTTTGCCAGTGTTGCCGACACTTTGCGCATTGATACTCACATCGCCTGCGTTGTTGCGACTGTTATCGACATTGACCCCGGCTTCGATGATGCCGGCGTTGATCAACTGGCCGCCGGCACTGAGTCTGATGCCATCGCGAGCCGCGAAGGTCTGGCGGTTTGCAAGATTGCCCTGGGTCTGCACGTTCAGTACGGTGCCAGCGTAGACAGGACCTTGTGCATCGAGGCTAGCGGCTTTGACGTTGATCGCGTTGGCCGCCGAAGCTTGCGCCATCGTCAGTTGGCCATTGGCGTCGATCTGGATATCACCGCCACTGGCGGCCAGATTGCCCGCCAGTTTCACCCCGACCCCAGCCTCGGTGCCGACCAGTTTGATCGCCCCGGCGTACATGCCGCCCAGCGCCGAGGAGTCGATCGCCAACTGCGGCTTGGCGCTGCCATCATCGGCACGGGCCGTGGTATTCAAGGTTTGCGCGTTGACGTCGTTGCGCCCGGCGACGATGGTCAGGTTCTGTGCCTGAAGTTGCGCGTTGATCTTGGCGCTACGGGTGATGATTTCGAACCGGTCGACGTTGGTGGCATTGAGGCCTGCACCTTCGATGGCCACCGAACCCTGATCAACCTGAAAACGATCTAGCCGACCGTTGTCGAGCACCGGTTTACCGGTGGTCAATGTCACTCGTGGCGAGTTGATGAAACCGCAACCGTTGCAAGTGATGCCGTAAGGGTTGGCGACGATAACCCGCGCGGACTGCCCCGCCACTTCCGTGTAGCCACGCAACTGACTCGGGTTGCCACTGATGACTTCGTTGAGAATCGCCTGCGCCGAACCGCTGTTCTTCAGGTTCGGGTTACCGATGATGTGACCACCCAGTTGTGTGGCGGAGGTCTGCACAGAGCCGTTGTTGAGGATGACGCCCTGCGCCCCTACGTTGTAATCGTGGAACTGGTTGTGCGACAGCCCGCTGCCATTAGGCGTGGCTATGTTAATGATCGGCACACCGTTGCCCGCTCGATCCAGCGAGGTGTTCGGGTTGGCCACGACAATGCCGTCGGCCTGCGCCCACATCGGTTGCCAGAACATGACGTTCGCCAGCAGGAACGCCAGCCCGCGCTTGGGCATGCCCAGGAACGTTTCTCGGGTTTTCACGGCAGCAGAGGGCTGACGTGCGAGCAAGGCGAAGTGGCGGACGTCCATGTTTAAAATCTCATTACAGCGGGCAGGAATACGGGATTGACGCCAAGCGCAGCTGCTCCAACAGGCCCGCACCTTGGCGCCGATGAGAGCAAACAAGAGTAAGGCGAGACTGCTAGCGCATTGATATCAAATTAGTGGCGCGATATTAGATAGCCACTATTTTGGCGTCAATTAATAGATGCATCCGCCGACTGTTACTGACTAATGATGAGGGCCAAACCCAGCACTCCGTTGGCAAGCACTCGCATCCACAACAAGCCCTCCCGCCGCAATAATCTGTAAACTCCCCCCTCTTTAGCCGCCCATCTTTCACCCGCGGCCATCACCTCTTTATCTGTAGCGGAGTCCACCTTGCGTCTGTTTCACACCTCCGACTGGCACCTTGGGCAAAACCTGCACGGCCAGGAGCGCGATTTCGAGCATGCGTGCTTTCTCGAATGGCTGCTGCGCCAACTGAAACTGGCGCAGCCGGATGTGCTGTTGATTGCCGGGGACATCTTTGACACGGTCAATCCGCCGGTCAAAGCCCAGGAACGCCTCTACGATTTCATCGTCAGCGCCCACGAGCAGCAGCCGTTGCTGACCATCGTGATGATCGCCGGCAACCACGATTCCGGCTCGCGGATCGAACTGCCGGCACCGTTGATGCGCCGTTTGCGTACCCATGCGCTGGGTCGGGTGTTGTGGCTGGATGACGGCCAGCTCGATGCCGAACGTCTGCTGCTGCCACTGCCGAATGCCCAAGGCGAAATCGCCGCGTGGTGCCTGGCGCTGCCGTTCCTGCGTCCGGCCGAGGTGACTGGCGCGCATCTGGGTGACAACTACCTACGCGGTATCGGCCAGGTTCACGAATGGCTGATCGAAGCCGCCAATGCCAAGCGCAAGCCGGGTCAGGCGCTGATCGCGATCAGCCACGCGCACATGGCGGGTGGTTCGGTGTCGGAAGACTCCGAGCGCAGCCTGATCATCGGTAATGCCGAAGCGCTGCCCGCCAGCCTGTTCGGGCCGAGTATCAGCTATGTCGCCCTCGGCCATTTGCACAAGCCGCAGAAGGTCAACGGTGAGGAGCGCATCCGCTACAGCGGCTCGCCGATTCCGTTGTCGTTCTCGGAGATCGGCTATCAGCACCAGATTCTCGACATCACCCTCGACGGCGAAACCTTGGTCAGCGTCGAGCCGAAACTGATCCCGCGCTCGGTCAACCTGCAACGCATCGGCCCGGCGCCGCTGGCAGAGATTCTGCTGCAACTGGCGGACCTGCCGAACATCGATCTGCTCGCCGAAACCCAGCGTCAGCCGTGGCTTGAAGTCCGCGTGACTCTTGACGAGCCGCAGCCAGACCTGCGCCACCAAGTGGAAAGCGCCCTGCAAGGCAAAGCCGTGCGCTTGGTGCGGATCGCCGCCGAGTACGCCGGCAACCGTGGCGCTGACGGCGAGCAAGAAGGCACGGCGCTGATCGAACTCGATCAACTTACCCCGCAGGAATTGTTCAGCCGCGCCTGGCTCGACAACTATGGTAACGAGGTCGATGAGCAGACGCTCAAGGACTTCGCCGAACTGCTGCAAGACGTGCAAATGGAGGGCGAGCAGCCATGAAGATTCTCGCCATTCGTTTGAAAAACCTGGCCTCGCTGGCCGGCCCGTTCGAAATCGACTTCACCGCTGAACCACTGGCCAGTGCCGGTCTGTTCGCGATCACCGGGCCGACCGGCGCCGGTAAAAGTACCCTGCTCGACGCCTTGTGCCTGGCGCTGTTCGGCGCCGTGCCGCGTTTGAACAACACCGGCCGTGACGCCAAAGTCCCGGACGCCGACGGCGAAATCGCCACCGGCGACCCGCGCACTCTGCTGCGCCGTGGCACCGGCGAAGGTTACGCCGAGGTGGATTTCGTCGGTGTCGATGGCCGTCGTTACCGCGCGCGCTGGGAAGCCAACCGCGCTCGGGAGAAGGCTGGCGGCAAGTTGCAGGCCAGTCGGCAGAGCCTACGCGATATCGATCAGGATCAACTGCTCGCCAGCCAGAAAGGCGAATACAAGACTCAACTGGAAGCCGCGCTGGGCCTGAACTTCGAACAGTTCACCCGCGCCGTGCTGTTGGCGCAGAGCGAGTTCAGTGCGTTCCTCAAGGCTGACGACAACGACCGCAGCGAACTGCTGGAAAAACTCACCGACACCGCGCTCTACACCCGCCTCGGCCGCCGCGCGTTCGACAAGACCAAAGAGGCCCGCGAAGCGCACAAGCTGCTGCAGGATCAGGCCACCGGCGTCACGCCGCTGCCGCCCGAAGCCCGGGCTGAACTGGATGAGCGTTTCAACGCCGCCCAGCAGCAATTGAAGTTGCAGCAAGCGCAGCTCAAGCAACTGGAGCAGCAGCACCGCTGGCTCAAGGATTTTCGTCAGTTGCAGGACGCGCAACAAGCGGCTGCCGAGCAACTGCAGGGTGCACAGCAACAGTGGGAAGCTCTGGCCAGCGAACGCCTGAAGCTGACGCGCCTGGAACAACTCGCGCCGCAACGTCACCAGTTCGCGCGCAAGTCTGAACTCGACGCGCAACTGACGCCGCTGGCGGCCCAGATTGCCGCGCACACCCAGCAACAAGGCGAACTCGGCGAACGCCAGACGCAACTGGAACAGGCACTCGATGCGGCGAAAGTCGCCCTGAGCGAAGCGCAGCAGCGACACAGCGAAAGTGCGCCGTTGTTGCGTCAGGCTTTCGAAGAGCAAAGTACCCTTGCTCGCCTCGCCAAGGACACCGCTCTCAGCGCAGAGGCCCGACAGTCTGCCGAACAGGCGTGCACACAAGGCCAGAGCGCCATTCAAGCGTTGCAGGCGAAACAGGCCGAAGTCGCTGAACGCCTGCAGAAAATCGCCGCCGAGCTGGAACAGAGCGCCGAGCTGGCGCCGTTGAGTGATGCGTGGAATGCCTACCGCGATCGCCTGCAACAGTTGATGCTGATCGGCAACCGCTTGAACAAGGGCCAGTCTGAACTGGCCAGCCTCGAACAAACCGCCAGCCGCAGCGCCGAAGAACTGACGTCGCAGAAGCAGCAACTGGAAGTGCTGTTCAAAGAGGCCGGCGCCGAACCCGATGCCGTCGCCGAGCAGATCGGTATCCTCGGTAATCTGTTACAGGACAACCGCAAACAACTGCGTGCCATTGAAGACCTGTCGCGCCTGTGGGCCACCCGCCAGGATCTGGACAAGCGCGGCGCCGAGCTGCAACAGCGCCAGCTCAAGGCCCAACAGGAACGCGAGCGCCTGACCCAGGACGGGGTCAAGACCAAAGCTGAACTGACCGTCGCCGAGCAAACCCTCAACGTCACCCGCGAACTGCTCGAACGCCAGCGTCTGGCCCGCAGCGCCAGTGTCGAAGAGCTGCGCACGCAGTTGCAGGACGATCAGCCGTGCCCGGTGTGCGGCAGCAACGAGCATCCGTATCACCAGCCCGAAGCGTTACTGCAAAGCCTCGGCAAACACGATGAAAGCGAACAGGCTAACGCACAGCAGGTGGTCGATCAGCTCAAGGAAAAACTGACGGAGTTGCGCGCCGAAGTCGGCGGGGTCATTGCTCAGCAAAAGGAACTGCTGCAGCAACAGGAACAACTGGCCGACCAGCAACAAGCCCTCGCGCCGAGCCTCGACGCTCATCCGCAAGCGGCGCAGTTGATGAACCAAGACGCCGACAAACGCGACGCCTGGCTCAGCCGGCAAAACGAGCAGTTGAACCAAAGCATCGCGCAGGACGAACAACGCCAAAGCGCCCTGCTCACCCTGCAACAGGACGCCGCGCGCCTGGCTCAGCAGTTGCGTCAGGCCGAAGCCGCGCACCAGCAGGCCGCACAGCTGCTGAGTAACCAGCAGCGAGAACTGGGCAGCGACCGTCAGCGCCTTGACGAAGAGTTGTCGGCGTTCAGCCATTTGTTGCCGGCAGACACCCTTGAAGCCTTGCGCCTTGAGCCGGCGGCGACGTTTATGCAACTCGACCGCCAGATTGCCGAGCGCCTGGCGCAAGTCGATCAGCAAAAGGAAGAGCTGGCCGAACAGCAACAACGCCAGCAGACGCTGGAAAAAGAACAGGATCGTCAGCAACTGCGCGCCCAGCAATTGCAAACCGCCGAACAGCAGTTCACTGCGCTGGCCGAGCAGCAACAAACCTGCCAGCAAAAACTTGCGCTATTGCTCGGCGAACACCCCAGCGCCGAACAGTGGCAACAGCAACTGGAACAGGCCGTGGAGCAGGCGCGCAACGCCGAAACCGGCACGGCCCGGGAACTGCAAGACGTTCGCACACAACTCGTGCAGACCGCTGCCGAACTCAACGCGCAGCAAGAACGCTTGCAGGCGCTGGACAGTGAACATCAGGATCTGGCCGGCAAGATTGCCGACTGGCGCGCCCGTCACCCCGAACTGGACGACGGCGGCCTTGAAGACCTGTTGCGAATCGACGACGCGCAAGTCGCTCAACTGCGCCAACGCTTGCAGCTCAACGAAAAGGCCATCGAGCAGGCCACGGTTTTGTTGCAGGAACGCGACCAGCGCTTGCTCGATCATCAGGCCCAACACAACGGCAACCTCGATGCCGAACAATTGGCCGGCGCCCTCACCGACCTGCAAAACCAGTTCAACCTCAGCGAGCAGCAATGCGCCGAGTTGCGTGCCGAACAGGCCGAAGACCAGCGCCGCCAGAACGCCAATCAGGCCCTGGCGCAGCAAATCGCCGACGCTTACACCGAGTACCAGCGCTGGGCACGCCTGAGTGCTTTGATCGGTTCAGCCACCGGCGACACCTTCCGCAAGATCGCTCAGGCGTACAACCTCGACCTGTTGGTGCACCACGCCAACGTGCAACTGCGCCAACTGGTCAAACGCTATCGCCTGAAACGCGGCGGCAGCATGCTCGGTCTGTTGGTGATGGACACGGAAATGGGCGACGAACTGCGCTCGGTGCATTCGTTGTCCGGCGGTGAGACGTTCCTCGTTTCGTTGGCGCTGGCGTTGGGGCTGGCGTCAATGGCATCGAGCACCTTGAAGATCGAATCGCTGTTTATCGACGAAGGCTTCGGCAGTCTCGATCCGGAATCCCTGCAACTGGCGATGGATGCTCTCGACGGCTTGCAGGCGCAGGGCCGTAAAGTCGCGGTCATTTCCCACGTACAGGAAATGCATGAGCGAATCCCGGTGCAGATTCAGGTACAGCGCCAAGGGAACGGTTTGAGCACGCTGGAGGTGAAATGAACACGCTCTATTCCTTCCGCCGCTGCCCGTATGCGATGCGGGCGCGGATGGCCCTGCGCTATTCGGGGGTGCTGGTGGAGATCGTTGAAGTCAGCCTCAAGGCTAAACCGGCCGAGATGCTGGCGATCTCGCCCAAGGGCACGGTGCCGGTGCTGGACGCGGAGGGTCAGGTGATTGATGAAAGCCTGGAGATCATGCGCTGGGCACTGGCGCACAATGATCCGCAGGATTGGCGGCTGGAGGGTGATTCGAGAGTTGCCGAGTTGATCGAAGCCAATGATCAGGTATTCAAGGTTCACTTGAATCGCTACAAGTACGCCGAGCGCTATCCCGAACAGCCGATGGAGGCGTATCGGGCTGAAGGGATGCTGTTCTTGCACAAGCTTGATGAGTTGCTCAAGGATCGTGATTACTTGCTGACGGATCATCCAAGCCTGGCGGATGTGGCGCTGTTTCCATTCGTTCGCCAATTCGCCCATGTTGATCGCGAGTGGTTCGCGCAGACGCCTTACGTGCGGCTGCAAGTGTGGTTGCAGCGCTTTCTCGAATCTGACCTCTTCACCTCGATCATGAGGAAATAAAGCACCGCGTTCAGGCCAGAGCCTGGCACATCCCGAGTGCCGAGCAATCGACTTCAAAAGGTCCGAGAAAATCGGCCGAGACTTTGATCGGCGGATTGCCGGCCATCAGCCCCAGCGTATTGGCGCGCTCAATGTTGTGCGCGATGTTGTGATTGGCCTCTATGGCTCGGGCCAGCGCGCCAACCGAGCCCTGACCAATCCCCAGTAATGAAGCACCATTGATCAGGAACGCCAGACCGGCGATGACCCAGAGTCGGTAGCCTTTCATGCTCCGCCCACTCCTGCGAGTTCAGCCCGTTCGACCGTCACGCCTTGCGAGCGAAGTTCGAACTGAATGCCGGGATGGGCAACTTGAATCGGTGCGTCGAAACGGTGTTCCATCTGCGACAAGAGGCTGACGACCAGCACCACGGCCAGGTAAAGACCGATGGCCAGGTAGGCGCCGCGTTTGGCTGAAGTGATGATTGCGCTGGCCATGGTGTTCTCCGTTGGCATGTTTCAGTGCCAGCAGAATCAATCAAAAAAGCTGCGGTAACCACTCAGGGTTTCACATAGTAACCATCAGCTTCGTTGATTATTTAGCCCATCTATCTCGACGTTGAATAAAACCTATCGCTCCGCCAAACACACACGCACAGAAGCTGCCGAAGGCTGCGATCTTTTGATTTTGCTTTTGAAAAACAAGATCAAGAGATCGCAGCCTTCGGCAGCCCTTGGGCGTGCAGACTTTCAGTGTTGGGTTTTGTGATCCAGGGCGGCATAGAAGTTGGCGCTTTGTTGCAGGTATTTCTGGGTGTAGCTCTGGGTGTGGGACTTTTTGCTGTTGACGTCAGCGTGGGCGCTGGCAGGCAATGCAACAGTGGCAGAGATGGCGGAAGCGGCGATGACGGAGAAGAGATTGAAGTTCATGGCGGTAACCCTCGTGTTCGGTTGGTTTGCTTGCCCGGCTGGGCTGTGAAGCAAACTTAACGCTCGACGGTTGCTTGCTTGAAATGCTTTGTAGCAGTAGCTGTTATCAGCGCGATTGATACAAACAGACAGGCCCCGTAAACCGGGGCCTGTGGCTTATTGTTGCGTCAGAAACTTCAGGTCGCTGGGGGCGTCCATTGGCAGTTTCTGCACGGTTTTGCCAAGCAAACCGGTCTTGCCATCGCGCTCGACGACCACAATCTCGTTGCTCTTCTGGTTGGCGATCAGCAGGAATTTGCCCGTTGGGTCGAGGCTGAACTCGCGCGGGTGATCACCTTCCACCGAGCGTCGCTGCAACTCTTTGAGCTGGCCGCTGGCCGGGTCGATAGCGAACACCAGCAACTGATTGGCGGTGCCACGGTTGCTGACATAGAGGAATCTGCCGTCAGCGGACGCGTGCAGCGCGGCGGCGGCCTTGTCTGAAGTCGGCTGCCCGGCCGCCAGATCGACCATTTGCGTCTGGGTCAGCACGCCGTCGTGGTAGTCGAACACCGCGACTTGCGCGCTCATTTCCATGGTCAGCCAGGCATGCTTGCCGTCAGCACTGAACAACAGGTGACGCGGGCCGCTGCCGGCCGGCAACGATACCGAAGCGGTTTTCGCCGGAGTCAGCGGCAGCTCCGGATTGGCTTTCGGGTCAAATTGGTAAATGAAGATTTTGTCCGCGCCCAGATCATTGGAAAACACATAGCGACCGTCCGGCGAGGACATCGTCGAATGCACATGGTTGGACGCCTGACGCTCGGGATTGACCCGGCTCGCCGGGTGGCCGCTCATCTGCACCACAGGTTTGAGCTTGCCGTCGCTGTCGACTGGCAGCACCGCCAGTGTGCCGCCCGGATCTTCGACCACCGAATAGTTGCTGACGAAAAGGTGGCTGGCGTCACCGCTGAGGCTCGAATGGGTGGGCTCGTTGCCCAGACTTTGCACCTGATTGATCAGGCTCAGCGCTTGGGTCTTTGGATCAATCGCGTAGCTGCTGACGCGGCCGATTGAATCCTTCTGGCCGGGGCCGTTTTCGTTGACCACGAACAGACGTTTCTGGTCTTTGGAAACGGTCAGCCACGAAGGGTTTTCGCTGTTGACCACTTGCAGCGGCTTGGCACCGATCTGGCCTGTGGCGCTGTCGAAATTCATTCGATAGATGCCTTGGCTGGAGCCCGCCGTGTAGGAACCGACCAGCAACTGGAAGCTTTCGGCGCAGGCATTGGAAAGGCCCATCGCGCCGACGCTGCCAGCCATCAACAGAGGCCAGAACTTACGCATTTTCATCAGTTTCATCCTCGTCGTCGCTGCTGCTGATGACGTCGCCGAGGCAGACCAGGCGATGTTCGCCGGTTGTCTTGGTATCGCTGGAAAAACCGACGATCAGCCAGCTCTGCAGGTCTTCGTCAAACGTTGCCGCTTCAACCTGCGCCGGCGTGAATTCCCAATGCTTGGCCGCTCGGCCATCGATGCACTCGATGTGCAGGTTGTCGTCTTCATCGAGGGCGAATTCGAAGGCATGCAAGCCGTCGATTTCAACCATACCGCAGTGTTCGAGGGCGTTGAGAAGGGTTTGGGCAGTCATGGCAAACAGTCTTTCTAGGGGGAAAGCGCCAATGATAGCTCATTGTCTTGGGAGAACCTTGTGGGAGCGGGCTTGCTCGCGAACGCGGTGTGTCAGTCTACAAATGTGTTTCTGACAGACCGCATTCGCGAGCAAGCCCGCTCTCACAGGGGATTAGGGGTGGGTTTAGAGGGCGTCGCGCGATGGCTTACCGTCAACCAACCGCTGGATACGCAGCGGATTGGCGTTTTTCAGCGGCTCGGGCAGCAAGCTGTCGGGGTAGTTCTGGAAGCACACCGGGCGCAGGAAGCGATCAATCGCGAGCGTGCCGACCGAGGTACCACGCGCATCGGACGTGGCCGGATACGGCCCGCCGTGCACCATCGAATCACACACCTCGACACCGGTCGGATACCCATTGAGCAGGATCCGCCCGACCTTCTGTTCCAGTAGCGGCGTCAGTTCGGGGAAGTGCTCGAAGTCAGCAGGTTCACCAATGATCGTCGCCGTGAGTTGCCCGTGAAGACCGTTCAACGCCGCGCTGAGCTGCGCTTGATCGGCCACTTCAACAATCACCGTGGTCGGGCCGAACACTTCTTCCTGCAACACTTCGTCGCCGTTGATCAACAGGCTGGCATCAGCCTTGAACAATTGCGGCTGCGCTTGAGTGCCCTGCTGTGGATTACCGGCCAGATGCTCGATGCCAGGATGTGCCAAGAGCTTGTGCAAGCCTTTGCCATAGCTGCCAAGGGTGCCGGCGTTGAGCATGGTTTGCGCCGGTTGATCGCCGATCAGCCCCGCGACCTGCTGCACAAAGGCAGTGAATTGCGGCGAGCGAATACCGATCACCAGACCCGGGTTGGTGCAGAACTGACCGCAGCCCTGCACCACCGACGCGGTGAGGTCACGGGCCACGCTTTCCGAGCGTGCCGCCAGTGCCTGCGGCAAGACGATCACCGGGTTGATGCTCGACATCTCGGCGAACACCGGGATCGGCTGCGGGCGTGCGGCGGCCATGTCGCACAGCGCACGGCCGCCCTTGAGCGAACCGGTGAATCCCACTGCCTGAATCGCCGGATGCTTGACCAGCCACTCGCCGACGCCCCCCCCGTAGATCATGTTGAACACGCCGGCCGGCATGGCGGTTTTTTCCGCCGCGCGAATCAGCGCGTCGGCCACCCGCTCAGCGGTGGCCATGTGGCCGCTGTGGGCCTTGAACACCACGGGGCAACCGGCGGCCAGTGCCGAAGCGGTGTCGCCGCCGGCCGTGGAAAACGCCAACGGGAAATTGCTCGCACCGAACACCGCCACCGGGCCGAGGCCAATGCGGTACTGACGCAGATCCGGGCGCGGCATTGGCTGGCGCTCCGGCAGCGGCAGGTCGATCCGCGCCCCATAGAAATCGCCACGGCGCAGCACTTTGGCGAACAGGCGCATCTGCCCGCTGGTGCGTCCGCGCTCACCTTGAATCCGCCCGGCCGGCAACGCGGTTTCGCGGCAAACAACGGCGACGAAATCATCACCGAGGGCATCGAGTTCATCGGCAATGGCATCGAGAAACTGCGCACGGCGTTCAGCGCTGAGGCTGCGATACGCCGGGTACGCGGCAGCGGCGGCTTTGGCGGCGGCGTCGACTTCCTGCTCGGTGGCCTGAATGAAATCGTGGGGCAGTTGTTCGCCGCTGCTGGCGTCAACGCTGTGCAGTTTCACGTCGCCCGCCGCGCTGCGCTGACCGCCGATGTAGTTGTGACCGAGAATCTGAGTCATGGGATCTCCTTAAAGGGTGCCGATGCTGTCCGGTTCAAATGCCGCTGCAACCGGTGCGATGCCGTTGACCAGCGGCGCGCCGAATTCGGCCTGGCTGATTTCAAACACGTCACCCGGTTGGGTGCGGATGCCGTCGGCAAACGACAGGGTCGCGGTGCCGAAGAAGTGAATGTGTACGTCGCCCGGACGCAAGAACTGGCTGTATTTGAAGTGGTGGTATTCGAGGTTCGACAGGCTATGGCACATGTTGGCCTCGCCGCTGAGGAATTCGTTTTGCCACAGCACTTCGCCGTCACGCAGGATGCGAGTGGTGCCTGCCAAGTGTTGGGGTAACTCACCGACTCGAAGTTCCGGACCATAACTGCAACTGCGTAATTTCGAGTGCGCCAGGTAAAGGTAATTCTTGCGTTCCATGACGTGGTCGGAGAACTCGTTGCCCACCGCAAAACCGAGGCGATAGGGTTTGCCGTCAGGACCGATGATGTACAGACCGGCCATTTCCGGTTCCTCGCCAGCATCCTCAGCAAACGGCGGCAACGGGAATGGCTCGCCCGGGCGCACGACGATACTGCCGTCACCTTTGTAAAACCATTCCGGTTGTACACCGGCCTGCCCTGCCGCCGGTTTGCCGCCCTCAACGCCCCATTTGAAGATGCGCATGGTGTCGGTCATTGCGGCTTCGTCGCCCGCCTGTTGGTGCATCTTGTCGCGGGCCGAAGCGCTGCCCAGATGAGTCAGGCCGGTGCCGCTGACCAGCATGTGGGCCGGATCCGGGTGATCGAGTGGCGGCAGGATGCGCAGCTCTTGGAGCAACTGCGCATAGTCATGGCTGATACCGAAGCCGAGGGTTTGCACTTGCTGCTCCAGCGTGCCGCCGGCTTCGATGGCCGCCAGCGCCAGATCGCGCACGGTGCGCGCGTCCTGTACTTCGCGCACCACGGCATTGTCGACGACACCGACGCGGCGCTCGCCGTTACTCAACTCGAATTGCACCAGATGCATGTTCTTCTCCTTTTAGAGCACAAATGTTGAAAACCACGCCGAACCACTGTGTGTTTGCGTATGGGCTTGCCCGCTCCCACATGGGTTCTGTGCTGTTCTTTAGATTCAGGTTCGGGTAGCGCCGCGTGCGCTGGCGGCGAACTGGTCAACGGGCAGTACGTGTTTGCGTTCAAGCACCCGGTACACCACGCCGGTCAGGATCAAGCCGAACACCATCACCCCCGAGAGGAAATACAGGCCCGACGCCAGATTCCCGGTGTACTCCTTCAGCGCGCCGATCACGAACGGCCCGATATAGCCGCCGAGATTGCCCACCGAGTTGATCAACGCGATCCCTGCCGCCGCACTCGCGCCGGCAAAGAAGCGCCCCGGCAAGGTCCAGAACACCGCCGTGCAGGAAAACAGCGCAAACGCCACCAGACACAGCGCGGCCAACTGCGCCACTGGCATCGACAGCCAGGCACTGAGAAAAAGACCTATCGCGCCCAGCACATAAAGCACCGCCAGATGGCCGTAGCGATCATTCAAACGGTCTGAACTGCGCGGCACGATCAGCAAACCGATGATCCCGAAGATGTACGGCACCGATGACACGAAACCGGTCACCAGATCAGTGCCGCCAAATTGTTTGATCAGCGTCGGCAGCCACAAGCCGAGGCCATAAATACTCAGGGTCACCGGCAGATAGAACAGCGCCAGCAGCAAGACGCGTTTGTCTTTGAGCGCATGCAGCGGATTGCCGTGACGGGTCTGGCCGTACTCCTCCAGATCTTTTTTCAGCTCACGGGTCAGCCAGTCCTTCTCGGTCTGATCCATCCACTTCACTTGCACCGGACCATCCGGCAACCAGCGCAGCACCGGCCAGGTCAGCAAGATCGCCGGGGTGCCGATGACAATGAACAGCCACTGCCAGCCGTGCAGCCCGAGGACGCCTTCCATACCCAGCAGGCCGCCGGAGACGGGGCCGGTGATCAGCATCGCGATGGGCTGCGAAAGAATGAACAGGCCAAGAATCTTGCCGCGATGGCGCACCGGGAACCATTGGGTGATGTAGTACAGAACGCCGGGAAAGAACCCCGCTTCTGCCGCGCCGAGCAGAAAGCGCATGACATAGAAACTGTGCGGCCCCTGGACGAACGCCATGCCGATGGTGATGGCGCCCCAGGTGATCATGATTCGCGCGAACCAGCGCCGCGCACCGAAACGCTCGAGCATCAGGTTGCTGGGGATTTCCAGAAGAAAGTAGCCGATGAAGAACAGCCCTGCACCGAGGCCATAAGCCGCATCACCGATGCCGATGTCGGCACCCATGTGCAATTTGGCGAAGCCGACGGCGGAGCGATCCACATAGGCGATCAGGTACAGCAGGATCAGGAAGGGAATCAGTTTCAGCGTGATGCGGCGAATAAGCCGCAGTTCCTGGCTCATGGGATCGGTCTCCGATTGTTGTTTTTATAGAACCTCGGGGGACGTCTCTCACGGAAAACCGCCAGGACCATCCCTCCGTCGAAAACGACTATATAGTAATACTAATTACCCAACAACCACTTCCAAACCGCTTAAATTGCGCTTATGTTAAGCCTCAGTTCGAACACTATAGTCATACAATAAGAGAAACGATCATGTCTGATAAGAAACCCACCCTGCGCTCCGCCCAATGGTTTGGCACGGCCGACAAGAACGGCTTCATGTACCGCAGCTGGATGAAGAATCAGGGCATCGCCGACCACCAGTTTCATGGCAAGCCGATCATCGGCATCTGCAATACCTGGTCGGAACTGACCCCGTGCAACGCGCATTTCCGCCAGATCGCGGAGCACGTCAAACGTGGGGTGATCGAGGCCGGTGGTTTCCCGGTGGAATTCCCGGTGTTCTCCAACGGCGAATCGAACTTGCGTCCGACCGCCATGCTCACGCGCAACCTGGCGAGCATGGACGTCGAAGAAGCCATTCGTGGCAACCCTATTGACGGCGTGGTGCTGCTGACCGGTTGCGACAAAACCACTCCGGCGCTGCTGATGGGCGCGGCCAGTTGCGATGTGCCGGCCATCGTTGTCACCGGCGGGCCGATGCTCAACGGTAAGCACAAAGGCAAGGACATCGGCTCGGGCACCGTGGTCTGGCAGCTCAGCGAGCAGGTCAAGGCCGGCACCATCACCCTGGACGACTTCCTCGCAGCCGAGGGCGGCATGTCGCGTTCGGCGGGCACCTGCAACACCATGGGCACCGCGTCGACCATGGCTTGCATGGCTGAAGCACTGGGCACTTCCTTACCGCACAACGCGGCAATCCCGGCGGTGGATGCGCGGCGTTATGTGCTGGCGCACATGTCCGGCATGCGCGCCGTGGAAATGGTGCGTGAGGATCTGAAACTGTCGAAGATCCTGACCAAGGAAGCCTTCGAAAACGCTATTCGCGTCAACGCCGCCATTGGCGGTTCGACCAACGCCGTGATCCACTTGAAAGCCATCGCCGGACGCATCGGCGTCGAACTGGAACTGGACGACTGGACGCGCATCGGTCGCGGCATGCCGACCATCGTCGACCTGCAACCGTCCGGGCGTTTTCTGATGGAAGAGTTCTACTACGCCGGGGGACTGCCAGCGGTGCTGCGCCGTCTCGGTGAGGCCAATCTGATCCCCCATCCGAACGCGCTGACGGTCAACGGCAAGTCCATTGGCGAGAACACCAAAGACGCGCCGATCTACGGCGAAGACGAGGTCATTCGCACCCTCGACAATCCGATCCGCGCTGACGGCGGCATCTGCGTACTGCGCGGCAATCTGGCACCTCTTGGTGCCGTGCTCAAACCGTCCGCCGCCACGCCAGAGTTGATGCAGCATCGCGGCCGTGCCGTGGTGTTCGAGAACTTCGACATGTACAAGGCGCGGATCAACGACCCAGAACTGGATGTTGATGCCAACTCGATTCTGGTGATGAAAAACTGCGGGCCGAAGGGTTATCCGGGCATGGCTGAAGTCGGCAACATGGGCCTGCCGGCCAAGCTGCTGGCCGAGGGTGTGACGGATATGGTGCGCATCTCTGACGCACGGATGAGCGGCACCGCTTACGGCACGGTGGTTTTGCACGTTGCCCCGGAAGCAGCAGCGGGCGGGCCTTTGGCCACAGTGAAAGAAGGCGACTGGATCGAACTCGACTGCGCCACCGGGCGTCTGCACCTGGATATTCCGGACGCCGAACTGGCCGCGCGCATGGCTGACCTGCAACCGCCGCAGCAATTATTGGTGGGCGGTTATCGTCAGCTGTACATCGACCATGTGCTGCAGGCGGATCAGGGCTGCGATTTCGACTTCCTGGTCGGTTGCCGTGGAGCTGAAGTGCCGCGCCATTCCCATTAAAAACAAACAATCGCAGCCTTCGCCAGCGCCTGCATTGGAATGCATCCCCCTGTGGGAGCGAGCAAGCCCGCTCCCACATTTGATTGTGTGTCTGCCTCACGTTTGTGTCGTGCCTGCTATGATGCGCGGCATCTTAATCGCTCAGGATCGCGCCACTCCCCATGGATTACCGCAAACCTTCCGACCGCAAAAGCATGCACTCGCGCATCGTCCAGGAATTGGGCATGCAGATCGTCTCTGGACGCTTCCTGCCCGACGACAAACTGCCCGCCGAAGCCTTGCTTTGCGAGGAGTACGCGGTCAGTCGACCGGTGTTGCGCGAAGCCACGCGGGTGTTGGTGGCAAAAGGTCTGGTGTACTCCAAACCGCGCGTGGGCACGGTGGTCAAGGCGCGCCGCGAATGGCACATGCTCGACCCGGACGTGCTGCACTGGCTCATGCAAAGCAGCCCGCGGAATGAATTTTTCAATGTCCTGACCAGCGTGCGCAGCATCATCGAACCGGCCGCCGCCGCCCTCGCCGCCCAGCATGCGACCGACGCTGATATCACGGCCATCGGTGAGGCTTACCAGCGTATGGAGGCTGCGTCGACACCGGAAGCCCTGCTGCAACCGGACCTGGATTTTCACAGCCGGATTGCCGATGCGACTCACAACGATTTGCTGGCAAATCTGTGCAACATGCTCTCGGTGGCGATTGCCGAGGCGCTAAAGCATTCGAATCAGCGGCCGAACTTGCATGAGTTGGCGTTGCCAAGGCACAAGGCGATTCTCACGGCGATCGAGAATCGTGATGCGTTGGGCGCGCGGCATGCGACGTTGGTGCAACTGGATGATGCACGCAGTGCGCTGAGCGCGGTGCTCGGTACCGAACGCTCCTGAACGCTCCTGAATGCTGAAGATAGCCCGCTCCCACAGGGGGTTAGTGTGAATATCGAAATATAAAAAAAGCCGCAACCCGAAGGTTGCGGCTTTGTCGTTTCAGGCCCCCAGGTCAGTGGGAAAACAACGAGTTGCCCTTCTGCCCCGCCAGCTTCTCCGGTTTGATCAGGAACTTGGCCAGTGCCGGCAGCAGCCACAGCGCACCGAACATGTTCCACAACAGCATGAAGGTCAGCATCAGGCCCATGTCGGCCTGGAACTTGATTGCCGAGAAAATCCAGGTGCACACACCGATGGCCAGGCACAGGCCAGTGAACAGCACCGCTTTACCGGTGGATTTCAGGGTCTGGTAATAGGCTTCCTGCAATGGAAGACCGGCACGCAGGAAACTTTCCAGGCGGCTGTAGATGTAGATGCCGTAGTCCACACCGATCCCCACCCCCAGCGCCACCACCGGCAAGGTCGCGACTTTCACGCCGATACCCATGAACGCCATCAGTGCGTTGCCAAGTACCGACGTCAGCACCAGTGGCAGCACAATGCACAAGGTCGCCGCCCACGAGCGGAAGGTGATCATGCACATTACCGCCACGCAGATGTACACCAGAATCAGGATGGTCAACTCTGCCTGCTTGATGACCTCGTTGGTGGCGGCTTCGATCCCGGCGTTACCCGCTGCCAGGATGAACTCCAGACCGTCCTTATTGTTTTCCTTGGCAAATTCCTGCACTGCATGCACCGCACGATCAAGGGTTTCAGCCTTGTGATCGTTGAGGAACACCAGCACCGGCGCTACTGAGCAACTGTTGTTGTACAGGCCATCGGCCCGTGCAATCGAGCTGTTCAGCACGTCTGGGTTGCGCGACAGGGTTTCCCATTTCAGGTTGCCCTCGTTCATGCCCTTGATCATCTGCTTGGACACGGTCACCAGCGAGATCGCCGACTGCACGCCCTCGGTGTTCTGCATCTTCCACATCAGTTCATCGATCGGTGCCATGGCTTCGTAACGCGAGCAACCTTCTTTCTTGGTCTTGACCATCACCACCAGCACGTCGGAGCTGGTCGAGTAATTGTTGATGATGAAGTTGTTGTCCTTGTTGTAGCGCGAATCCGGACGCAACTCCGGCGCACCTTGGTCGAGGTCGCCGATTTTCAGGTTCTGGCTGTACCAGAGACCGCCACCGAAGGCGATCAGCGCCAGAGCAACGGAGATCGGTGCGACTTTCGGGCTGGCGAAGTTCGACAGCAGGCGCCAGAACGGATGTTCGCGGTTTGCGTCCTTCTTGCTCCTGGCGATTGCGCGTTTACTGATGCCGACATAAGAGATCGCGACCGGCAGCAGAATCAGGTTGGTGAACACGATCACCGCCACGCCGATGGACGCGCCGAAGGCCAGTTCGCGGATCACACCGATGTCGATGATCAGCAGCGTGATGAAGCCGACCGCGTCCGCGAGAATTGCGATCATCCCCGGCAGGAACAGTTGCCGGAACGTTCGTCGTGCGGCGGTCAGGGCGTTTTCCGCCTCGCTCGATTGCAGGGCGATCCCGTTGATCTTCTGCACACCGTGGGAGATGCCGATGGCGAAGATCAGGAACGGCACCAGCATCGAATACGGATCGAGCCCAAAGCCAAAGAAGTGCATCAACCCGAGTTGCCAGACCACCGCCACCAGCGTGGTGCTCAACACGGCAATGGTGCTGCGCACGCAGTTGGTGAACCACAGCAACAGGATCAGGGTGATGACGAACGCGATGCCGAAGAACAGCACCACCATCACCAGACCGTCGATCAGGTCGCCCACTTTCTTGGCGAAACCGACGATGTGGATTTTGACGTTGGGGTTTTGCGCTTCGAACTTGTCGCGGATCTTTTCTTCCAGTTCATGGGAGAACTTGCGGTAATCCAGCGCCAGCAACTTGCCCTGATCCTGCGGGTCCGGGTACGACTCTAACAGCGGAATGTCGACGATGCTCGACTTGAAGTCGTTGGCCACCAGACGCCCGACCTGACCGGACTTGAGCACGTTGTTGCGCAGCAGATCGAGGCTGTCTTGCGAGCCGTTGTAGCTCTGCGGGATCACTTCACCGCCGGCAAAACCTTCTTCGGTCACTTCGGTCCAGCGCACGCTCGGACTCCACAGCGACTTGAGACCGGACCGGTCAACGCCGGAGATGTAGAACACCTCGTCGTTGATCTGGCGCAGGGTCTCCATGTATTCCTTGGAGAAGATGTCGCCGTCGGTGGCTTCCACCGAAATACGCACGGTATTGCCCAGGTTCGCCAGGTCGTTGCGGTGCTCCATCATCTTCTCGATGAACGGATGCTTGAGCGGGATCATTTTCTCGAAGCTGGTGGACGGCCGGATCAGCGTGGCCTGCCAGAACAGAAAAATGCTCACCACCAGGCAGATCAGGATCACTACCGGGCGGTTGTTGAAAATCAGACGTTCAAGGAACGTCGCCTTGTCCTGATGATGATTGCTCAAGGAAGTCATAGCCCCGCCTTCTTATTATTGATCTCGGCACCGTTTGGCAGCGTGGTGTGAACACCGCCCTGCCCGGTCAGAATCAGGTTGCCGTTGCCGGCGGCGGTGACCGACGACAGCGAAATGCGATCCGGGCGATTGAACACGCTGAAGGTCTCACCGTCGTCGCTGCTGCTGATCACCGAGCCACCGTTGCCGACGATCACGATCGAGCCGTCCTCGAGCAACGTAGCGCCGGACAGACCGAATTCCAGCGAGCCTCGCGCAGCTTTCAGCTCGACCTGTTCCCAGGTGCTGCCGAAATCCGTGGAGCGGTAGAGGTTGCCGCGCAAGCCGCAAGCGAGCAGCGTCTGCGGCGAAGCCGTGCCGATCACGCCGAACAGCGAGCCTTCATAAGGGCCTTCAAGTTTTTCCCAGGTCTGCCCCCCATCAGCGGAGCGGAACATGCTGCCCGACTCGCCGACAATGAACAGCCCGGCGTCTTTCACCGCCGCGATGGCGTTGAGGTGAAACTGGTCTTCGTTGTCGAGGCGGTCGCTGATGTCTTCCCAATGCTTGCCGCCGTCGGTGGTTTCCAGCAGCGCGCCGTAGGCACCTACGGCGATGCCGCTGTTGACGTCCTTGAACCAGACGTCGAGCAGCGGCGATTCGCGTTTGAGGTCTTCGAATTGTTTGGTCCAGGTCAGACCGCCGTCCTCGCTGGCGAGGATCTGCGCATCGTGGCCGACTGCCCAGCCATGTTTGTCGTCGACAAAATACACAGCGGTCAGCAGTTGCCGGCTCGGCACCTTGGCCTGGGTCCAGGATTTGCCCTGGTCATCGGAATAGAGAATGTGCCCACGATCCCCGACCGCCACCAACCGGGTGCCGGCGTGGACGACGTCAAGCATCAGGCTTTTTGCGGCTTTGGCTGATTCGAGAGCATAAACCACGTCGGCCGGCGCCTCGGCGGCAATCACAGGTGCCGACACGGTGGCGAAGCCCAGCATGGAGAGTGCTGTGACCAGCAACGCGGTGTTGCGAAACGCCGGCGGGCGGCAACGACTCATAGACCTTCCCCTATTTATTATTGTTAGGCCATTTGGCCTTCAAGGGCGCCGCAAGGGTGCTCTGGTGATGACTGGTCAGAAGCATAGTCCTGAAACCCGCCATCCAGAGCCCCTTCGGAAGCTGGCTCATCCTATCGGGCTTTCGAAACGTCTGACAATCGGCGCCACGTTATCTTTTGTTAACCAGATGCAGGCTCCTGTCGCCAGTGATTTGCATTGTGGGAGGGGGTTAATGGTGTTTTGGGGATTTATGGCTGCAGGTGAATGCATGGCCATTCGCCGGATGGATGCGGCAAAACGCGTGAGGGGGCTTGCACGATTGGTATTATGGTATACCATCAGACGCACAGACACCCTCAATCCCCCTGCGGAGCAGCTCATGAGTTTCGAAATTCGCAAGATCGTCAGCTATGTCGAAGAAACCCTCATCGAAGGCGGCAAAGCCACCGACAAGCCGGTGACCATGGTTGGCCTCGCTGTCGTGATGAAAAACCCTTGGGTGGGTAACGGCTTTGTCGAAGACCTGAAACCGCAGATCCGCGCCAACTGCTCCGACCTCGGCGCCATGATGGTCGAGCGTCTGGTCGGCCTCATTGGCGGCGCAGAAAAAATCGAGGCTTACGGCAAGGCTGCCGTGGTGGGTGCTGACGGCGAAATCGAACACGCCTCCGCCGTGATCCACACCCTGCGCTTCGGCAACCACTACCGCGAAGCGGTCAAAGCCAAGAGCTACCTGAGCTTCACCAACAAGCGCGGTGGCCCGGGCACTTCGATTCAGATTCCGATGATGCACAAGGACGACGAAGGCCTGCGTTCGCACTACATCACCCTGGAAATGCAGATCGAAGACGCGCCGCGCGCCGACGAAATTGTCGTGGTGCTGGGTTGCGCCGACGGTGGCCGCCTGCACCCGCGCATCGGCAACCGTTACATCGATCTGGAAGAACTGGCCGCCGAAAAAGCCCAGTAATCACAATAAAAAGGCATTGCAGGAGCGCTCCATGATTCGGCTCACCGCTGAACTCACCCCGGCTGGCACCAGTTATCTGGCGACCGGCGAAGGCCAGCCCGTGGTCTTGATCCACGGCGTGGGCCTGAACAAAGAAATGTGGGGCGGCCAGATCGTCGGCCTCGCCACGCAATATCGGGTGGTCGCTTACGACATGCTCGGCCATGGCGCCAGCCCGCGACCGGCCAGCGGTACCGACCTGCTCGGTTACGCCGATCAGTTGCTGGAGCTGCTCGATCACCTCAACCTGCCGCAAGCAGCGGTGATCGGCTTCTCGATGGGCGGTCTGGTGGCGCGGGCGTTTGCGCTGCATTACCCGCAGCGCCTGCAAAGCCTGGTTGTGCTCAACAGCGTGTTCAATCGCAGCGAAGAGCAGCGCGCCGGCGTCATTGCGCGCACCGCTCAGGCCGCCGAACACGGCCCGGACGCCAATGCCGAAGCCGCGCTGTCGCGCTGGTTCAGCCGCGAATATCAGGCCGCCAACCCGGCGCAGATCGCCGCGATCCGCCAGACCCTGGCCGGCAATGACCCACAGGGTTACCTGACCACCTACGAACTGTTCGCAACGCAGGACATGTACCGTGCCGACGACCTGAGCAGCATTCAGGCGCCGACGCTGATCGCCACGGGCGAGCTCGATCCCGGTTCGACCCCGGAAATGGCCGAGCAACTGGCCCGGTGCATCCCCGGCGCGAGGGTTGCCGTGCTGGCGGAACAACGGCATATGATGCCGGTAGAGTCACCGCGTCTGGTCAACCAGACGCTGTTGGAATTTCTCGAATTCGCACACTCCCGACAAAACCATATAAAGGGGATCGTTGCATGACACTCGCACGCTTCCAGATGTGCATCGGCGGAGAATGGGTCGATGCCCTCAGCGGCAAGACTTTCGAAAGCCTCAATCCGGCCCTGGCCGAACCTTGGGCTGAACTGCCTGACGCTGATGAGGCCGACGTCGAACGCGCCGTGCAATCAGCGCAAAGCGCGTTCGACAGCCCTGCCTGGCGCGGTCTGACCGCCACCGCGCGCGGCAAACTGCTGCGCCGCCTCGGTGACTTGATCGCCGAGAACAAGGAGCAACTGGCGCAGCTGGAAAGCCGCGACAACGGCAAACTGATCCGTGAAACCCGGGGTCAGGTGGGTTATCTGCCGGAATTCTTCCACTACACCGCCGGTTTGGCTGACAAGCTCGAAGGCGGCACCTTGCCGCTGGACAAGCCCGACCTGTTCGCCTACACGGTTCACGAAGCCATGGGCGTGGTCGCTGCGATCATTCCCTGGAACAGTCCGCTGTACCTGACCGCGATCAAACTGGCGCCGGCGCTCGCCGCCGGTAACACCATCGTGATCAAGCCGTCAGAGCACGCGTCGGCGACCATCCTTGAACTGGCGCGTCTGGCCCTCGAAGCCGGGATTCCGCCAGGCGTGGTCAACGTTGTGACCGGTTACGGCCCGAGCACCGGCGCCGCCCTCACCCGCCATCCGCTGATCCGCAAGATCGCCTTCACCGGCGGCGCGGCCACGGCCCGGCATGTGGTGCGCAGCAGCGCCGAGAACTTCGCCAAGCTGTCGCTGGAACTGGGCGGCAAGTCGCCGAACATCATTTTCGCCGACGCCGATCTGGACAGCGCGATCAACGGCGCGATTGCCGGGATCTACGCGGCCTCGGGTCAGAGCTGCGTGTCCGGCTCGCGGTTGTTGGTGCAGGACGAGATCTACGACGAGTTTGTCAGTCGTCTGGTCGAACGGGCCAAACGCATCCGCATCGGCAATCCGCAGGAAGACAGCAGCGAAATGGGCCCAATGGCCACCGCGCAGCAACTGGCAGTGGTTGAAGGGCTGGTCGCCGACGCCATCGCCGAGGGCGCGCGTTTGCGGACCGGCGGCAAGCGGCCGGCTGATCTTGGCGAGGGCTGGTTCTACGAACCGACGCTGTTCGAGTGCGACCGCAATTCGATGAAGATCATGCAGGAAGAAGTCTTTGGCCCAGTGGCGTCGGTCATCCGTTTCAAGGACGAGGCCGAAGCGCTGGCGATCGCCAACGACTCGCAATTCGGCCTCGCCGCCGGCATCTGGACGCGCGATCTGGGCCGCGCCCATCGCTTGGCGCGCGACGTGCGCTCTGGAATTATCTGGGTCAACACCTACCGCGCGGTGTCGGCAATGGCGCCCATCGGCGGCTTCAAGAACAGTGGCTATGGACGCGAAAGCGGCATCGACTCGGTGCTGGCCTACACCGAACTGAAAACGGTGTGGATCAACCTCTCTCAGGCGCCAATGCCTGATCCGTTTGTGATGCGCTAGGAGACCTGCGACATGATCGAACCCGGCATTTATAAAGACGTCATGAGCTCCTTCCCGTCCGGCGTCACGGTGGTCACCACTCTCGACCCGGAGGGCGGCATTGTTGGCATCACCGCCAGCGCCTTCAGTGCGCTGTCGATTGATCCGGCGCTGGTGCTGTTTTGCCCCAACTACGCCTCCGACACCTACCCGGTGCTGCGCGACAGCAAGCGTTTCGCGATCCATTTGTTGTCCGCCGAACAGACCGCCGAGGCCTACGCCTTCGCCGGTAAAGGCAAGGACAAGGCCAAAGGTATCGAGTGGCACCTGAGCGAACTCGGCAACCCGATCCTCGCCAAGGCCACGGCGATCATCGAGTGCGAGTTGTGGCGTGAATACGACGGTGGCGACCACGCGATCATCGTTGGCGCGGTGAAGAATCTGATCCTGCCAGCGCAACCGGTAACACCGATGATTTATCACAAGGGCAAGCTGGGCGCCCTGCCGACCCTGGCCTGAGGCGACAATGCAAAACCCTGTGGGAGCTGGCTTGCCAGCGATGAGGACTTAACATTCAACATTGATGTTGGCTGATAGTCCGCTATCGCTGGCAAGCCAGCGCCCACAGGGATTGAGGTGAGGTAAAGAATATGAGTAACGAAAAGTACGAAAAAGGCCTGAAGATTCGCACTCAGGTTTTGGGCGAAGCCTATGTGCAACGCTCAATAGAGAACGCCGACGACTTCACCCGCCCACTGCAGGAAATGGTCACCGAATACTGCTGGGGTCATGTATGGGGTCGCGAAGGTCTGTCGCTCAAAGAGCGCAGCATGGTCAACCTGGCGATGATCTCGGCGCTCAACCGTCCACATGAACTCAAGCTGCATGTGCGTGGCGCCTTGCGTAACGGCCTGAGTCGTGAGCAAATACGCGAAATTCTGCTTCAGGTCGGCATTTATTGCGGCGTCCCGGCGGCCGTGGACAGTTTCCGGCTCGCCCGCGAAGCCTTCGCCGAAGCCGACGCCGAGGCCTCCAGTTAACCCCTCGGCTGTTTAGATGCCCGTCTGGCATGGACAGCCAACTTAAAGAGCGGACCCCATGAAACGCCAGCCACTCGACGACAGCTTCAAGGTCAATCGCAATCCCGTTACCCTGCGCGAAATCGTGCTGGATAAACTGCGTAGCGCGATCATGAATTTCCAGCTCATGCCAGGCGATCGTCTGGTTGAACGCGATCTGTGCGATCGCCTGGGCGTGAGCCGCACGTCGGTGCGCGAAGCCTTGCGTCACCTTGAATCCGAAGGCCTGGTGGAATTCGCCGACGCCAAGGGCCCGCGCGTCGCCATCATCACCCTGGCCGATGCCGTCGACATCTACGAACTGCGTTGCGTGCTGGAAGGCCTGATCGTTCAACTGTTCACCCTGCGCGCCAAAGCCAAGGACATCAAAGCCCTGGAAAAAGCCCTCGAAGAGAACCGCAAGGCGCTCAAGGACGGCGAGCTGCAACAGGTGATCGACTCGGTACAAGGCTTCTACGACGTACTGCTCGAAGGCTCCGGCAACCACGTTGCGGCCACGCAGTTGCGCCAGTTGCAGGCACGCATCAGCTACCTGAGGGCGACGTCGGTGTCCCAGGAAAACCGCCGTGGCGCCAGTAATCAGGAAATGGAAAAAATGGTCGCGGCAATCAAGAGCGGCGACCCGCTGCTGGCGCATCAGGCCTGCGTTGATCACGTCCGCGCTGCCGCGGCTGTCGCCCTCGATTACCTCAAGCGCAAACAGGAAGAGACCGGCGCAACTCCCGCGATCACCCCGCCCATCGCGCTGAAAGAACCCCGCATAGGTCACTGACATGTCCAGCCCGAGCTTTTGCCCGAAATGCGGTGGCCCTGACCTCGGTCAGCAGGTGCCGCCGGGTGATACGCACGAGCGCCTGATGTGCCGAGGCTGCGGCTACATCCACTACGTCAACCCGAAGATCATTGCCGGCTGCATCATCGAGCAGGACGGTAAATACCTCTTGTGCCAACGGGCGATACCACCGCGTCCGGGCACCTGGACGTTGCCGGCGGGCTTCATGGAAAGCGGCGAGACCACCGAAGAGGCGGCCTTGCGTGAAGTCTGGGAAGAAAGCGGCGTGCGCGCCGAAATCGTCTCGCCCTATTCGATCTTCAGCGTGCCGAAGATCAGCGAGGTGTACATCATCTTCCGCGCCCTCGCGCTGGAGATCACCGGCCAATACGGCCCGGAAACCCTCGACTACAAGTTCTTCGCCCCCGAAGACATCCCGTGGGAGCAGATCTACTACCCGGCGATCCGGCAGATCCTCGAACGCTACATCGAGGAGCGCCAGGCCGGGGTGTATGGCATCTACATGGGCAATGACGACAGCGGCAAAATCCACTTCATCCGCTGAGGACTTGCCGTTGTGGGAGGGGGCTTGCTCCCGAATGCGGTCAGTCATTCAACATTTCTAGCGACTGACACTACGCCTTCGCGAGCAAGCCCGCTCCCACAGGGGATTTGTTGTGTTGCTTAAAGTGGGGCGATGCCCTCGACGATGATGATTTCCGCCCTCGCCCATTCCTCGCGATAACGTTTCGCCTCCTGATACGCCGCCGAGTGGTAGCACGCCACCGCTTGCTCGTAGCTCTCGAACTCGATCACCACGCTACGCTGAGGTGTAGACCTGCCCTCCAGCGCCTCGCTGCGCCCGCCCCTGGCTAAAAACTTTGCACCAAACTCCGCGAACGCCTTCGGTGCGCGCTGGGTGTATTGGCTGTAGTGCTCGGCATCGGCAATGTCGACGTGGGCAATCCAGTAAGCCTTCATAGTGACCTCTTTGTTTATTTTGTATTATGGTATACCAATATTATTTCCAACAAACCCTGAGAGTCCAGCATGGCCTTCAACAGCATCGAAGAAATCATCGAAGATTATCGCCTCGGCAAAATGGTCCTGCTGGTCGATGACGAAGATCGGGAAAACGAAGGCGACCTGTTGTTGGCCGCCGATTGCTGCACGCCCGAAGCGATCAGCTTCATGGCCCGCGAAGCCCGCGGGTTGATCTGCCTGACCTTGACCGACGAACACTGCCAACGCCTGGGGCTTGAACAGATGGTGCCGAGCAACGGCAGCGTATTCAGCACCGCGTTCACCGTCTCGATTGAAGCGGCGGTGGGCGTCACCACCGGTATTTCCGCCGCTGACCGCGCCCGTACGGTCGCCGCCGCTGTCGCCAGAGACGCCCGCGCCGAAGACCTTGTGCAGCCCGGGCATATCTTCCCGCTGCGCGCCAAGGAAGGAGGCGTGCTGACTCGCGCCGGTCACACCGAAGCAGGTTGCGATCTGGCCCGCCTCGCCGGTTTTACCCCGGCATCCGTCATTGTTGAAGTGATGAACGATGACGGCACCATGGCCCGCCGTCCGGATCTGGAAGTGTTTGCGCGCAAGCACGGGATCAAGATCGGCACCATTGCCGACCTGATCCACTATCGCCTGAGCACCGAGCACACCATCGAACGCATCGGCGAGCGCGAATTGCCGACGGTGCATGGCACGTTCCGTTTGATCACGTTTGAAGACCGTATCGAAGGCGGCGTGCACATGGCGATGGTCATGGGCGATTTGCGCCGCGAAGCGCCGACGCTGGTGCGCGTGCATGTGATCGATCCGCTACGCGATCTGGTCGGCGCCGAGTACAGCGGGCCAAGCAACTGGACGTTGTGGGCGGCGCTGCAGCGGGTCGCGGCCGAGGGCCATGGCGTCGTCGTGGTGTTGGCCAATCATGAGTCGTCTCAGGCGTTGTTGGAGCGTGTACCGCAACTGACCCAGCCGCCACGACAGTTCAGCCGGTCGCAATCGCGGATTTATTCAGAGGTGGGAACCGGCGCGCAGATTCTGCAGAACCTTGGTGTGGGCAAGTTGCGCCATCTCGGCCCGCCACTGAAATATGCAGGCCTGACCGGGTATGACCTGGAGGTGATCGAGAGCATCCCGTTCACCGAATAACCCACGCCAAACACAATTCCAACTGTGGGAGTGGTCTTGTTCCCGAAGGCGTCGTGCCAGGCGACATCAATGTTGAATGATCGACCGCATTCAGGAGCAAGCCCCCTCCCACAGGGGTTTTGCATTTCAGATCGTCATCTCACGGCCCCAAAAAACCCATTCGCCAGATAACCGGTAAGGCAAAGTGCTTGCACAAAGTTTGGAATACCATAATATGATGTTCCATAGACCGGACACTTCAGTGAACGTCCATCTACTGCTCCCCGATAGGCGGGCAACAACGCAAGCCCGCTCAAAAACACAACAATGAGGGCGTAAAAATGGTGTTGAACAAAGCTGCAACCGCAATCCTTTTTGCCGGACTGCTGAGCGTCACCGGCCAGTCCGCCATGGCCGCCGAGAGCGTGAATTTTGTCAGTTGGGGCGGAAGCACCCAGGATGCGCAGAAACAGGCCTGGGCTGACCCGTTCAGCAGGGCCAGCGGCATCACCGTCGTGCAGGACGGCCCGACCGACTACGGCAAACTCAAAGCCATGGTCGAAAGCGGCAACGTGCAATGGGACGTGGTCGATGTCGAAGCCGATTTCGCCCTGCGCGCCGCCGCTGAAGGGCTGCTTGAACCCCTCGATTTCAACGTCATCCAGCGTGACAAGATCGACCCACGCTTTGTCAGCGATTACGGTGTCGGCTCGTTCTTCTTCTCCTTCGTCCTCGGCTACAACGAAGGCAAGCTCGGCGCTGCCAAGCCGCAAGACTGGACGGCGCTGTTCGACACCAAGACCTACCCCGGCAAACGCGCCCTGTACAAATGGCCAAGCCCCGGCGTGCTCGAACTGGCGCTGCTGGCCGATGGCGTACCCGCCGACAAGCTCTACCCGCTGGACCTGGATCGCGCCTTCAAGAAACTCGACACGATCAAGAAAGACATCGTCTGGTGGGGCGGCGGCGCGCAGTCGCAGCAGTTGTTGGCCTCGGGTGAAGTGAGCATGGGCCAGTTCTGGAATGGCCGCATTCACGCCCTGCAAGAAGACGGTGCGCCGGTGGGTGTGAGCTGGAAGCAGAACCTGGTCATGGCCGACATTCTGGTGATTCCAAAAGGCTCGAAAAACAAGGACGCGGCGATGAAGTTCCTGGCCAACGCCAGCAGTGCCAAAGGCCAGGCCGACTTCTCCAACCTGACCGCTTACGCCCCGGTCAACGTCGACAGCGTGGCGCGCCTGGACTCGGTGCTGGCCCCGAACCTGCCGACTGCCTACGCTAAGGATCAGATCACTCTCGACTTCGCGTACTGGGCCAAAAATGGCCAGGCCATCGCGACACGGTGGAACGAATGGCTGGTCAAATGAAAATGGCGGCCACTGCGTCCCGTCCCTCCACTGCCACCGGGAGCGCCGCAAGCGCTGCCGGCTCGGCCGCAGGACAAAAGGCGATTGCGATGCCGCAAGCCCCCTCCCTCAGACAACGCTGGCGCGGCGCCGGCAACCTCGTCCCGGCGCTGCTGTTCCTCGGCCTGTTCTTTCTGGCGCCGTTGATTGGTTTGCTGTTGCGCGGTGTGCTCGAACCCACACCGGGCCTCGGCAACTATGAACAACTGTTCGCCAACTCGGCGTATGCCCGCGTGCTGCTCAACACCTTTTCAGTGGCCGGGCTGGTGACGTTGTTCAGCCTGTTGCTGGGATTCCCGCTGGCCTGGGCGATTACCTTGGTGCCGCGCGGCTGGGGTCGCTGGATCCTCAACATCGTGTTGCTGTCGATGTGGACCAGCCTCCTCGCCCGCACCTATTCGTGGCTGGTGCTGCTGCAAGCCTCTGGGGTGATCAACAAGGTTTTGATGGCGCTGGGCATCATCGATCAGCCGCTGGAAATGGTGCATAACCTGACCGGCGTGGTGATCGGCATGAGCTACATCATGATCCCGTTCATCGTGCTGCCATTGCAGGCGACCATGCAGGCCATCGACCCGATGATCCTGCAGGCCGGCTCGATTTGCGGGGCCAGCCCATGGACCAACTTCTTCCGGGTGTTCCTGCCCCTGTGCAGGCCCGGGCTGGCGTCCGGTGGGTTGATGGTGTTTGTGATGTCGCTCGGTTACTACGTCACCCCGGCGCTGCTGGGCGGAGCGCAGAACATGATGCTGCCGGAGTTCATCATTCAGCAGGTGCAATCGTTCCTCAACTGGGGCCTGGCCAGTGCCGGCGCCGCGTTGCTGATCGCCATCACCCTGGTGCTGTTTTACTTCTACCTGAAGCTTCAGCCGGAATCCCCGGTTGGCGCGAGTAACGCGAGGTAAGCCGAGATGCTCCTGACTCCCAATGCCATGAGCCGCCGGATGCGTTTCGGCCTCTACACCACCACCGGGCTGATCGGTTTGTTTCTGCTGTTGCCGATCGTGTTCATCGTCCTGCTGTCGTTTGGTTCGTCGCAATGGCTGGTGTTCCCGCCACCGGGGTGGACACTGAAATGGTACGGCCAGTTCTTCTCCAACCCCGACTGGATGAATGCGGCACTCGCCAGCCTCAAGGTAGCGGTGCTGACGACCCTCTGCGCCGTGGCCCTCGGTCTGCCGACAGCGTTTGCCTTGGTACGTGGGCGCTTTCCCGGCCGGGAAATGCTCTATGGCCTGTTCACTCTGCCGATGATCGTGCCGCTGGTGATCATCGCCGTGGCGGTGTACGCGCTGTTCCTCAAGCTCGGTTATACCGGGACGATGTTTGCCTTTGTGGTCAGCCATGTCATCGTCGCGCTGCCGTTCACCATCATCTCGATCATCAACTCGCTGAAGCTGTTCGATCAGTCGATCGAAGACGCGGCAGTGATCTGCGGCGCGTCACGCCTGCAAGCGGTGCTCAAGGTGACGTTCCCGGCAATACGTCCGGGCATGGTCGCCGGCGCCCTCTTCGCCTTCCTCGTTTCGTGGGATGAAGTGGTGCTCAGCGTGATGATGGCCAGCCCGACCCTGCAAACCCTTCCCGTGAAAATGTGGACCACCCTGCGCCAGGACCTGACACCGGTGATCGCCGTCGCTTCGACGCTGCTGATCGGCCTGTCGGTATTGGTCATGGTGATCGCCGCCGCCCTGCGCCGGCGCAACAACATCAGCGCCTGAGCGCCCAGGAGTACGACATGAGTGCCGTGATCAAAGACGCATCCCAGCAGAACGACAAACCCCTGGTCAGCCTGCGCAACCTGAACAAGCACTACGGCGACTTTGCCGCCGTGGACAACATCTCCCTGGACATCAAGGACGGTGAATTTCTCACCTTCCTCGGCTCCAGCGGCTCCGGAAAAAGTACGACGCTGTCGATGCTCGCCGGTTTCGAAACCCCGAGCAGCGGCGAGATCCTCGTCAACGGCCAGTCGCTGGTCAACGTGCCGCCGCACAAGCGCGACATCGGTATGGTGTTTCAGCGTTATTCGCTGTTCCCGCACCTGTCGGTGCGCGACAACATTGCCTTCCCGTTGGCGATCCGCAAACTCGCTGCGACCGAACGTGACAAGCGCGTCGATGCGATGCTCAAACTGGTGCAACTCGATCAGTTTGCTCATCGCCGCCCTTCGCAACTGTCCGGTGGCCAGCAACAGCGTGTCGCCATCGCCCGGGCGCTGGTCTATGAGCCACGCATTCTGCTGATGGACGAGCCGCTGGGTGCGCTGGACAAAAAACTGCGCGAAGACCTGCAAGACGAACTGCGCCAACTGCACCGCCGCCTGGGCATCACCATCGTTTACGTGACCCACGATCAGGAAGAAGCCATGCGGTTGTCCCAACGCATCGCCATTTTCAGTCACGGCAAGATCGTTGGTTTGGGCAGCGGGTATGACCTGTATCAGAATCCGCCGAACGCGTTTGTCGCCTCCTTCCTCGGCAACTCGAACTTCCTCAAACTCAAGGCGCAGGGCAATGCGGCCGCGAGTTTTGAAGGGCAGCCGCTGTCGATCCGACTGACCGCCGGCGTGCACACTGATCAGGATGTGCTGCTGATGGTACGCCCGGAAAAAGCCTTGGCGCTGAGCGTGCAGCAGGCGAGCGACGAGCCGTTGCCGGCAGGTTGGAATGAGGTCTCAGCGACGGTGGTTGAAGTGCTGTTTCTGGGCGAGAGCCTGACGTGCAGCGTGGTGACCTCGGGCGGAACGTCGATGACCGTCAAAGCACTGTCGGCGGCGGGCATGCCGCTCAAGGCGGGTGATCCGGTGAGCGTACGCTGGGCCACCGCCGATGCCTGCGTCTACACCGAATGGACCGAAAGCGACCTGAACAAAGCCGCCGGCGCTCACTAAACTCTTCAACACACCAAAATCCCCAGGTGGGCGCGGGCTGGCTCGCGAAGGCGTCAATCCAGCCAACCTCTCTGCTGACTGCCACATAGCTTTCGCGAGCAAGTCCGCTCCCACACTGGATTCGTGGCGAACACCAGAAATCGTTCATCACAGATCAAAACCGTGGGAGCGGGCTTGCTCGCGAAGGCGTCAGCTCAGCCAACCTCTTTGCTGACTGACAAACCGCTTTCGCGAGCAAGCCCGATCCCACACTGGATTCGTGGCGAACACAAGAAATCGTCCATCACAGATCAAAACGGTGGGCGCGGGCTTGCTCGCGAAGGCGTCAGCTCAGCCAACCTCTCTGCTGACTGACACACCGCTTTCGCGAGCAAGCCCGCTCCCACACTGGACTTGTGGCGAACACAACAAATCGTCCATCACAGATCAAAACCGTGGGAGCGGGCTGGCTCGCGAAGGCGTCAATCCAGCCAGCCTCTCTGCTGACTGACACACCGCTTTCGCGAGCAAGCCCGCTCCCACACTGGATTTGTGGTGAACACAAGAAATCGTCCATCACAGATCAAAACCGTGGGAGCGGGCTTGCTCGCGAAGGCGTCAGCTCAGCCAGCCTCTCTGCTGACTGACACACCGCTTTCGCGAGCAAGCCCGCGCCCACACTGGATTTGTGGTCAACACACAAAGTCGTCCATCACAGATCAAAACGGTGGGCGCGGGCTTGCTCGCCGCCACAGGTTTGGTGGCCCTCAGTTAATCGGGGCAAAACCCTCAATCTGATCCGGCCACGCCGTCAACACTTCAAATCCGCTCTCCGTCACCGCCACCATGTGCTCCCATTGCGCGGATAACGAACCGTCCTTGGTCAGTACAGTCCAGCCATCCGGCATGTTCTTCACATGACGCTTACCCGCGTTCAGCATCGGTTCGATGGTGAAAATCATCCCGGCCTTGAGCTTCATGCCCTGATTGGGAAAACCGTAATGCAGGATCTGCGGCTCATCGTGGTAGACCTTGCCGATCCCGTGCCCGCAATACTCGCGCACCACACTGAAGCCTTCCTTCTCCGCCAGGCTCTGGATCGCATGGCCGATATCACCCAGGGTCGCCCCCGGACGCACCGTGCGAATGCCGGCGCACATGGCGTCGTAAGTGGTCTTGATCAAGTGCTGCGCCTCAGGCGTCGCTTCACCCACCACATACATGCGGCTGGTATCGCCGAACCAACCGTTCTTGATCACCGCGATGTCGAGGTTGACGATGTCGCCATCCTTCAACGGTGTGCCCGATGGAATGCCGTGGCACACCGCGTCGTTGACCGAGGCGCAGACGGTTTTTGGAAAGCCGTGATAACCGACATTGGCCGGAACCGCTTTCTGTACGTTGACGATGTAGTCATTGCACAGCCGATCCAGTTCATCAGTGGTCACGCCAGCCTTGACGTGCGGCACCAGCATCGCCAGCACGTCGGCGGCGAGCTTGCCGGCGAGGCGCGATTGAGCGATCTCTGCCGGGGTATTGATCTTGATCTGGTTTCTCATGCGGTGACTGCTTCCTGAGTCAGTGTTTGCAAATCCAGCCCACCGTTCTGCTCAGCGCGGATGAGCAAGCGGCAAATGGCGCTGTGGTCGAGGTTGGGGTGCAACTCGGCAAGCATACCGATGCGCATCCAGTGCTCGGCCTGCGCGTTGATCGAGCGGCTGAGGGCGTTGCTGGAGATGCGCAGATTTTCGTGCATGTCTTCTGAAATCTTTACGATGCCCATGGCAAAATCCGATACGAAATGTATATGGATCATATATTAGCCATCGGAGTAAACGAAACTATTGCGCCGAACATTGACTACAAAATCCATTCCCAAATGCATGACTAATCTGAATCAGACACGCTTCAACGCCTGCTTATGCGCATACATCGCGCCATCGGCATCCGCCAGCAGCCGATCCACGGTGTCATGGCGCTTGGCGTCGTACTCGATCTGGCCGACGCTGAAGCGAATCGCATAACCACGCTGCAACATGGCGTTGCGCTCCTGGAGAATCTCGTTGAGTCGCGCCATGATCGCCGTGGTTTCGATGTGACTGGAGCCTGTCAGCAAGGCGACAAATTCATCGCCGCCCAATCGCCCGACCACGTCGCTCTCACGAAAGGCAATGCGCAGCACGTCGGCAAAGGTCTTGAGCGCACTGTCACCCTCGGCATGACCATAGAGATCGTTGATCTGCTTGAAGTCATTGAGGTCGAAGAAAAGCAGCGTCGCCGGCCTGTTCAGCCGTGCGCAAGCATCCAGCGCGTGCTGGGCCAACTGCATGAACCCACGGCGATTGGACAACAGCGTCAACTCGTCCATGCTCGCGATCTGCACCGCCATCAACTCCTGCTCGGCCATACCAGCCAGGTCACGCAGTAGCGCACGTTCTTCGTCATCGAGTTCACGGGGTTTGGTGTCGATCAGGCAAAGCGTGCCCATCTTGTTGCCATTGGGCACGGTCAGCGGGTAGCCGGCGTAGAAACGAACGTTCGGTTCGCCGGTGACCAGTGGGTTGTCATGGAAACGCTCGTCCTGGCGAGCGTCGGGCACCAGCAACAAATCGTCCTTGAGAATCACATGACCGCAGAATGAGATGTCCCTCGGCGTTTCAGTGACGTCCAGCCCGACACAAGACTTGAACCACTGCCGATCCTTGTCGACCAGTGTCACCAGGGCAATCGGCACATTGAACAGGCGCCTGGCCAGTCGCGTCAGTCGATCGAAACGCTCCTCTGGAGCAGAATCGAGAAGGTTGAGTCCGTGCAGCGCTTGAATGCGCGCGTCTTCATTGGCGGTTTTTCCTGGGACCAGCATTCGCACACTCCATTGGCATCCATACACTTCAGCGTAGCGCTAATTCAGCAACGGCTCAGATTCTCATCCCCCTGCCACCGGACACGGCCCGCCGGCATCGGCCCAGAGCTTGAACTGGTTCACGAATAGGTCGTGGGGCACCGGCACCGGCGCACGCCCTGCCCCGGGGTTCCAGCCCCATAGCACCAGTTTGTCCTCGCTGACGTGTTTGATCAGCGCGGCAAAATCGCGATCACCGTTGCTCGAACGGTCCTTGATCATCGCGCAGAGTTTGTCCGCTGGCAGGCCAATCCAGGCCATTTTGTGCGCCGCCGGCGGGAGGCTCCAGTGCGGCGCACCGGGAGGCGCATGGGGGCCGTAACTGGCTGGCGGATTGCTTTGGGCGTGACACGTTGCGCACGGCAAACCGGCGGCGCCCTTGCCGTCCAGACCCCGCACCACGTTCATTGCGTGGGGCGTGCCGGCATCGAATTGCAAGGGTGAATCCCCGGGAATGTGGCAGTTCTGGCAACGTGGGCTCTGGAATACTTTTTGAATGGTGCCGAACGCCTTCAAGGCTTCCTGATCATCGGCGAACAGTTGCGAGGCGTACCCGCCTGCGCCCATCAAAACCAGTACGCCCAACAGCAGATGTCGTTTCATCTCACACCCCCGCCAATTGCAGCGGCAATTGGCGCAGACGCTGCCCGGTCAAAGCAAACACGGCGTTGGCCACCGCCGGTGCGGTCGGCGGTACACCCGCCTCGCCGATGCCGCCGGGTTTATCGTGGCTGGGCACGATATGCACCTCAACCACCGGCATTTCGTTGAGGCGTAGCACCTGATAGTCGTGATAGTTGGACTGCGTGACCATGCCGTCCTTGAGCGTGAGTTTGCTGTGCAGCGCCATGCCCAGACCGAAGGTGATGCACGACTCCATCTGCGCCGCGATGCTCTGTGGATTGACCGCGATCCCGCAATCCACTGCACACACCACGCGATGCACACGAATAGCCAGATTGTCCTGCGAAACCTCGGCCACCTGCGCCACATAGCTGCCAAACGATTCGTGCACCGCCACGCCCAAGGCATGACCGTCCGGCAGCGGCGCCGACCAGTTGGCCTTCTCCACCGCCAGATTCAGCACGCCAAGATGCCGTGGATGCGCCTTGAGCAACGTGCGTCGGTATTCGACCGGATCCTTGCCCGCCGCAGCGGCCATTTCGTCGATCAACGACTCCATGACAAACCCGGTGTGGCTGTGCCCCACTGAGCGTAACCACAGCACATTGATCCCGGTCTGCGGCGAATGCAGTTCAACCTGATGATGGGCCAGACCTTTGACGTAAGGGCTGTCGGCCACGCCCTCAACCGACGTCGGGTCGATGCCGTTCTTGACCATCGTCGCCTCCATCAGCGTACCGGTCATGATCGATTGCCCGACCAGCACATGCTGCCAGCTCAACGGCATGCCATCGGTACCGAGCCCGATACGCGCCTGATGCAGGAACATCGAACGGTAATAACCGCCGCGAATGTCATCCTCCCGCGACCACACGGTTTTCACCGGCATGCCCGCCGCTTTCGCCACCTCCACCGCTTCGGCCACAAAATCGGAGGTTGGATTGGCCCGACGACCAAAACCGCCGCCGAGGAATTCGGTGTGGATTTCCACCTGCTCGGGTTTCAGTCCGGTGATTTTCCCGGCGACCATCTGATCCAGCGTCTGAAACTGCGTACCCGTCCAGATCTCACACTTCTCTGCGCTGACTTTTACCGTGCAGTTCAACGGTTCCATCGGCGCATGGGCCAGATAAGGCACGCTGTATTGGACGTCGATCTTCTTCACCGCTTTGCTGAAGTTGCCCTTGGCATCCCCGGCCTGACTGGCCGAAGTGCCCGGTGTGGCAGCCAGTTTACGAAAGCTTTCAAGCAGTTTTTCACTGCTCAGATCCGCGTGCGGCCCCAGATCCCATTCGACCTTCAGCGCATCGCGACCGAGCTTCGCCGCCCAGTAATGGTCGGCAACCACCGCCACTCCCGTCGGCACCTGCAACACTTTATGCACGCCCGGCACCGCCAGCGCTTCGGCGCCCTCGAAGGATTTGACGCGAGCACCAAATACCGGCGCACGGGCAACCATCGCCGTCATCAACCCTTCAAACTGCACATCCATGCCGAACTTGGCGCGACCGGTGATTTTCTCCGGGGTGTCGAGGCGTTTGGTGGGTTTGCCGATGACCCTCCAGTCCTTGGCCTCTTTGAACGTGATCGACTTCGGATCGGGCACCGGCAGTTGCCCGGCCGCGTCCGCCAACTCGCCGTAAGTCGCGCGTTTTTCGCCAGCGATCACCACGCCCGACTCGGTGCGAATCGTCGAAGGCGCCACATCAAAACGCTTGGCCGCCGCTTCAACCAGCATCTGCCGTGCCGTGGCACCGGCCAGTCTATAGCGGTCGAACTCCATCCAGGTCGAGGTCGAGCCACCGGTAATCTGCATGCCGCCAAAACCGGGTAGACCGTAATCGGCAGCCGAGGCTGGCGAGTGTTCGACGCGAATCTTCGACCAGTCGGCCTCCAGCTCTTCGGCGATCAGCATGGTCAGGCCCGTCCAGATGCCCTGCCCCATCTCCGAATGCCCAAGCAACACGGTGACGCTGTTGTCGGCGGCAATGCGCAGGAACGCATTGGGCGCAAAGACCTTGCCTTCATTCTCCGCCGCCAAAGCAAAACGATGGGCACCTGGCACGACAAACGCCACCACCAGACCGCCGCCCAACAAGGCGCTGCCCTTGAGAAAACCCCGACGCGATACGGGACTGTTCATGGTCTATCTCCCCGTCAGGTTCAACCGATCTCGGCCGCGCGTTTGACCGCTGCGCGAATTCTTGGATAAGTGCCGCAACGACAGATATTGCCGGAGAGCGCCTGATCGATATCGCTGTCGGTGGGTTTGGGGATTTTCGCCAATAGGGCTGCGGCGGACATGATCTGCCCGGACTGACAATAACCGCACTGCACCACATCGAGTTCGGCCCAGGCCTGTTGCACCGGGTGCGAACCGTCCGTGGACAGGCCTTCGATGGTGAGGATTTTCTGCCCATGGGCGACGGCGGTGGCCGGGGTGATACAGGCGCGCAACGGCGCACCGTCGACATGCACGGTACAGGCGCCGCACTGCGCCATGCCGCAGCCGAATTTGGTACCGGTCAGGTGCGCGACATCACGCAGAACCCAGAGCAACGGCATGTCTGCGGGGACATCGAGCGCCTGATCCTTGCCATTGATATTCAGGGTCAGCATCGGGGATTTTCCTCAGACTCACGGTGTTCTGAAGGGGCGTCGCTGCGGCCGCGAAGCCTGCGCACGCTTGGGCTTATCCCATTGAGCTAAGCGCAATTTGCGTTTTAGGCCAGATGCGGCGACCACCGGTCATGCATGAGTGCTCTGAATGGTGAGGGTGTCGCAGACTCTCGCTAACCCACATTTCCCCTGCGTAAACATCATTGCGTGAGCGCGTTTAAATGACACTCCGCGTTACGCCATACAGGCTACAAAACCTTGCGCCGTTACCTACGCGTACGCCAGAATCCGCCGGCTTACACGGCTGTGGGGCGGGTTGTATCGTTTCCCTGTCACTGCAAAACAGTGATCGGGTTTGGTAGCCCGCTTTAAATTGTCGTTGTTGCGACACCTTCGATGCTGTCTCTTTTTTGAGGTATAGCTTTGTATGGTGGGCATGCGTGGGGCTCATTCGTGAGCGCCGGGTTTCCCAATTTAACCGGTCTACCAACCTGCGCATGGCCGCCACCCACCGTTTGGTAGCGAGGGTGATGGCTCCCATTTTTTAAATTGGAGCTTTATCTATGTTCAAAATCACGCCAAACCCACCGCACACCGATCCAGTCCCACACGACCCCGCCCTTGACCCGCAAAAGGTCAAAGAAGCAACTGATCGCGCCCTCGACTACTACCTCAGACCCGAAGCACTGTCGGCCCCGCCAAGCTCGCCCAAGTTTCGCCCCGTCTATCTCGTCGATCCCACGCTGGATGAAGAAACCCTGCTCGTCGAAGCCTGTGAGTCGCTGTCATACGCTCATGCCATGGCCGGTAACATCGCCGACTCGGTGGGCGGCCCGGAGCGAAAACCGCTGCTGGCGCTGCAACAGGTGATCATGTTGAACGAGCTGTTGGTCAACCGATTGCTGGATAAACTGCGCCTGCCGCAGTAGGTACCACACGGTTCGCCATGCAGGGCCAGTGCATCCTGCATGGCGATCTTGAACCCGGCGTCCATACTGATCTTTGCGCACGGCATCCTCCACTCAACTGTCCGGACACCAACATGCCCGCCCCTGAATCCACCCTTTTGCATAGCTGGCACGACAACGCCCACGCTTGGATCGAAGTGATCCGCAGCGGCGCCATCGAAAGCCGCCAGCAGGTCACCGATCAAGCGATTCTGCTGGCAATCATGGGCCGCCAACCTGCGCGCGTGCTCGACCTGGGTTGTGGCGAAGGCTGGTTATTGCGGGCACTGGCGGATCGGGGCATTGCTGCGGTGGGCGTGGATGGCGACGCGACATTGGTTGAAGCGGCGCGTTTGGCCGGTGCTTCGCCCGTGCAGGTCGCCAGCTATGAAGCGCTGGTTGAGGGCACGGTAGATATGGGTCGCGACTATGACCTGATCTGCGCCAATTTCTCTCTGTTGCATCAGGACATCATCCCGCTGCTCGCGGCGATGAACGCCTTGCTGGTGCCCGGCGGTGTGCTGGTGATCCAGACGCTGCACCCGTGGGCCGTCGCGGCGGGCGATTATCAGGACGGTTGGCGGCAAGAGACCTTCGCCGGGTTCGAAGGCCAGTGGCAGCCGATGCCGTGGTATTTCCGCACGCTGTCGAGCTGGATCAATGCGCTCGACATGGCAGGTTTCCAGTTGGCCGCACTGCAAGAACCACAGCATCCGCAAAGCCCTGTACCGCAGTCGTTGCTGATGGTGGCTGAGCGGCGCTAGTTTCAGTCACGCAGCTCCCACAGGGTTTTACAGTGCTTGCTGGATCAGCAGCGGGCCACGGAGGCGGTATTGCGCCAAAAGGCGCATCACATAGCCGACTTTCAGCAGGGTTGGCCCAATGATGGTCATGGCGTGCATCACTACCAACAGCGCGATCGGCATGTGGCCATCGTAGAGGTAGGCGCCGTAGATGCCGACCAGCAGCATGATCAGGCCGGCGACGAGGATTTTGCTCGACAGTTGCAGAACGTTCAGTGGATTTTCGAAGAAGGTGAACATGGCGTCGTACTCCTGAGCAATTCAGTGGGTACGCTGAGTACTCCAATTCTCGTGCCAGATTCCCCCCCCAATAAAATCAGAATCTTGAGACAAATAGAGTCAATTTGACACAACCATTAAAGAGTCATTTCGACTTCCAAGGATGTCATTACGACTACACCGCGTAATACGTAACCTTAGCTTCGGTGGGCCGGTTGAAGCGCAGTAATGCGGCTGGCTCAAGGACAAGTTCGGTGTTTCGTGGCAAATCGTGCCGGTGGCGTTCATGCACATGATGCGGGATGCGGACACCCGCAAATCCCAGCGGGCGATGCAGGCCATGTACACCCTGAAAAAACTCGACATTGCCGAACTGGAACGAGCCTTTGCCGGCCAGAGCTAATACACTCGGGCGCTGGCCTGCCGGGAACGACGTCAATGAAACACGCTGCCGCGAAAAACCCTGAAAAAGCCCCGCGTTTCTGGCGCGACGAGGCCCTGCCCTTCATCGAAGCCCGGGCCATCGCCGATGGTCGCGAGGTTTGTTATGCGCGGCATTCTCATGCGCACTTCTCCATCGGGGCGATTACCGCCGGGCGCAGCACATATGTGCATGAACAGGCGCAGTTCGAAGTCGCCGCCGGCACCGTGGTGTTGATGAACCCCGGTGATGTGCACGCCTGCAATCCGATCAATGATCAGCCGTGGTCATACCTGATGCTGTACGTCGAAACGCCATGGCTAACCGACTTGCAACATCAACTGGGCTTCAGTCCCGAGCTTGAGTTTCGCCGGTTTGCGACCACTCACCTCAACGATGCCGGCCTGTTCCGCGATCTCAAGGGGTTATACGAAATTCTCGTCGACGGGCAACACGATGTACTGCGTAAACAGAGCGCTGCGGTCGAGTTTTTCACGAATCTGCAATTGCGCCTGAACCCGGTTGAACAGCCATCGCGCGAGCCGAATTTCAAGCTTGAACGCGCCGCCGATTACATCCGCGAACACTGCACCGATCTGCTGAGCCTCGATGACATTTGCCTCGCCGCGCAGTTGTCGCCGTCGTACCTGATCCGCGCCTTCAAGCAGCATTACGGCATGACGCCCCATGCGTTTGTGATCAACCAGCGCATCCAGTTCGCTCGCGAGCGGTTGCGCAGTGGACGGCTGATTGCCGATGTGGCGCTTGAGGCGGGGTTTGCCGATCAAGCGCACTTTCAACGGGCGTTCAAACAGCATCTGGCGGCGACGCCGGGGCAGTATCGGGGCTGACAGCAATCCCCTGTGAGGATTTCAAGGCAACAACAGATAAATCGCACTCACCACCAACAACCCCGCCATCAGCCTGTTGAACAGGCGCATCCCCGCCGGGTTGCCCAGATAGCCGCGCAAGAACGTCCCGGCATACACCCAGCAGCCCACCGACACATAGCAGATCACCAGATACACCGCCGCAAACTGCCAGACCAGCCGCGCCTCGCCATCGGCGACAAACGCGCCCATGCCGGCCACGCAGGCCAGCCAGGCTTTCGGGTTGAGCCACTGCATCACCGCACCGTAGAGCATCGAAGGTGCGCGGCCCGAGTCATCGGTATTCAACTGCCCGTTATCGCAGGCCAGCTTCCAGGCCATGAACAGCAGAAACGCCACCCCGGCGAGTTGTACGACGCGGGTCATGAATGGCCAGAGTTTGAGCACTTCATGCAGCCCCAAGCCCATCAGCACCAGCAACAGGACAAAGCCCAATGTAGCCCCAGCGACATGCCGCTGACTGGCCCGAAAGCCGAACTGCGCGCCGGAACTCAACGCCACGATGTTGACCGGGCCGGGGGTAATGGATGCGGCCAGGGCAAACGCCGCCATCGAAACAATCAGACTCATCGCACACCTGCTGCAAACCAAGGAACAAGGCGCCCACGGTAACCAGCGCCCTGACCACGGTATTGAAGAAAATGCCCCTGCGATCAATCCAGACGCGGCACCGTGAAGCGGAACTCACTGCCCTGCCCTGGCTCACTCTCGGCAACGATGCGCCCGCCATGCGCCTCGACGATGCCTTGGGTGATGTACAAACCCAGGCCTGAGCCTGTCGGATTGCCCTCTTTCACTGTCCAGTAACGGTCGAATACATGGGGCAGGTTTTCCCTGGGAATCCCCTCGCCGCTGTCACGCACGGTGAAGACAATTTCATTGCCGACCAATTTGGCATGGACGCCGACCGTGCCCAGGCGCGGGGTGAATTTGATCGCATTGCCGACCAGATTCGACAGCACTTGAAACAATCGCTCGGGGTCGGCGTGGATGCGCAGATCGGGGGCTGCCTCGAAGGAAATACTGATGTCCTTATCCAGTGCCAAAGGTGCGAGCAATGCTTGCGCCTCTTCGAATATCTGCCCGACATCGAGTTTCTGTGGCGTGATGACGTAGCGTCCGGCGTCGATTTTCGAGGTGTCTAGCAGGTCTTCCAGCAACGTGTTCATGCGACCGGCGGCCTGTTGCATGGTGTCGATAGCCGTGGAGATTCGGCGCGAGGTGTGCGGGCCGTCGGAGCTGAAAGCCTTGTGCATCATGCCGCAGAGCATCGAGATAACCGTCATTGGGTTGCGCAGGTCGTGCGACACCACTGCGACCAGTTCATCACGGGCGCGCACTGCTTCTTGCTCACGGCGCACCTGTCGGGCCAAGTCATTTTCCAGCGCCGAACGACGCAGATCGTTGGCGGCGAACAGATCGCCATGGCTCCACTTGGTGGAGATACCGGCCATCTCGACTTTCCAGATTTCGAACGAGGTACGCGGGCGCAGCCGCAAACCAGCGTCGGAGTTTTCCAGATCCAGCGGCTTGTGAGGGTCGCCGCTCCAGTTGATGTTTTCTTTAACCTCCGGACGGAACCACAGCACGCCGTTATCCACCGGTTTTGGCAGGCTCATGGCAAGCACACCGCTGGCCACCTGTTGATAGTGCTCGGCTGGCGGGTAAACGCTGGCCAGGTGATGGCTGGCAAATACCGGCTCACCGGTGCCTTGCAGCCATTTGTGCAGCGCGCGGATTTCTTCCGGTTCCGGGCAGCTACCGTAACGGTGCAACTGATTGTCTTCGATGATGGCGATACCACCAGCGTTGGTCAGCGCCATGAGCACTTGCGGCTGGCTCGCCAAACCGTCGAAAACATTTTGCGGCGAGTCGATCATCGCCTGATTGAGCGACGCCAATGCGTCGACCTTTTCTTCACGCTGGCGGCTGAGTTCCAGCGCTTCCATCGCACTGATCTGCAGTGACAGAACCTGACCGATAGTCTGGCAAGCCATGCGAAGGTCGTGTGGAACGTGCAGCGGCTGACGGTTGCCGCAACTGATCAGACCCCACAGTTTGTCGCCTTTGAGCAACGAGATGCTCATCGATGACAGCACGCCCATGTTCTTCATGTACTGACAGTGGATCGGCGACACGCTACGCAGGGTGGCGAAGCTCAGGTCCAGGGGTGTCTGCGTATCGGGACGCAGCTTCGGCACCAGCGGCACTGGCTGATAGTCAGCGTCAGGGATGATCCGCAGCCAATTGGTGCGGTACAACTCGCGAGCCTGCTCGGGAATGTCGGAGGCCGGGAAGAACAGGCCGTTGAACACTTCCATCGACGGCGATGAGGCTTCGGCGATCACCTGGCCGTGCCCTTCCTCCTCGAAACGGTAGATCAGCACCCGGTCGTAACCGGTCATGGCCTGGATTTCCTTGACGCTGATGTCGTACAGCGCCTGCAGCGTGGTGGCTGCTTGCAAGCGCTGAAGCATCCGCCCCAGGTGGGTCTGTTTGCCGGCAACGTTGCGCGGTTGGAAGTTTTCGACGTGGATTTCCAGCTCCAGAATCAGCACGCCTTGATGGCGGTGCAGCAGACCTTCGAACGCTGTGCCATTGAGTTGGAAATGCAGCGGCGGTGCATCGAAGAATGCCGATTGCAGCAACGCTTGGCGCACGGTCTCGGCAGGCGCGTCGCCAATCAGGTGCTCCAGCGGCAGGCCGATCAGATTCTCTGGTGTGCGGGCCAGCAAGGTGTCGACGTTGGCGCTGACCTGAATGATGTTCAGTGCAGGCTCGCTCAGGGTCAGCAACAAACCGTGGGGCTGGATGGCGCCAGGGAAACGAATCGGCTCGTCGGCACAGTTGTCCAACAGTTTTTCAAAAGCTTCTTTGTCTTGCGGGCTCATGCCAGTACCTCCCGGCTATCGAGCCAGCGCTCGAAACAGCTGAATGTGTTTTGCGCCGCCAGCACAACGGCTTCGCGTTCGGCGGTGGGCATTGGGCGACTGCCCAGGTATTCAATGAACTCGCGCCAGCGGCGACCGGTGGCGGCGCCGTAAACATCAAGAAACGCTGCACCGTTTTGCGCTTCAAGGCCCAAACGGCTGGCGATTTCCCGGCGCAGAATCTGCCCGCCCAGGGTCGCACCTTCAAGCACGTACAACACGCCAAGGCTGGCGGCGCTTGAGTCGATCAGTGGCAATCGCTGGCACACCGGCAAGCTGTTCATCGCCGCCGCGCAATCCCCCAAGGCTTTCAGGTCGCTGTGCAGTGTCTGGGCTTTGAGGCGTGGTGACAGATCGAAATCGGCGGGAATCGCATCACTGTCCCGCAACGCGCTTTCCAGCGGTAAATAAAAGCCGTAATAGGCCTGCATCAGCCGTTTAAAGGCGGGCACATCAAGGGCGTCGGAGAAAAAAGGCAGACGCTTTTCCAGCGCGATATGCAACTCGGCAGTCCCGGCTCGTAGGTCTTGCAACACCGGTGGTACATAAACCTCACGGGGCTTTGCTTGCATGTAGATCGCTCTTGGTGGGGCCACTTGGGGCCAGGCGAGGGTTCGAGAGACATTGGGCGAAATCTTACACGCCAATCGCTTTTTCTGACCGCTAGGATCAATTTTTCCGCCAAAAGGGGCGCCTCAGATTGTTTCAGAGCGGTTCGGTATCCGGAAAGTTCGACCGGACTGACCAACGCCCCTGCCCGCGGTACCGCGACAGCGATGGGTAAATAGTTCGCCAAGCCCTGCGACCGTTGTTGCGCAGGCAGTTGTCGACGGCAACTTCCGCGCTGTTGAAGGCGATACGCACTTAAATCTCGCACGGGCCTTTGAGTTCGACCTGATTGCCGTCCGGATCAAAGCAGTACAGTGACAGGCCATAGCCCTCGGCACCGAAACGGGTGGCGGCTTTTTCCACGGTCAGCCCGAAAGACTGCAAATGCGCAGTCAGCGCGTCTTCATCGAACGGTTCGATGCGCAGGCAGAAGTGATCGACGTTGCGCCGCTCGGCCCCGGCCGCCCCGCCGCCCTTGCGGCCAAGTTCGCCTTGCAGGTCGACCAGGTCGATCATTGAGGTGCCGGCACGCAAGTGCACCAAACCCAGCGGTTCGTTACGTTTGACCACTTCGGCGCCGAACACCTGGCCGTAGAAGTCGATGCTGCGTTGCAGGTCCGCAACGCGCAGCACGATGTGATCGATGTGTTGGATGACGAACGGTTGCATGGGTTTGATTCCTCACATTCAGCGACCCGGTGATTGTGGTGCAAATATAAAAAAATTCACTGTCGATTTTTCGGTGGAGCCATCGACAAACTGGTTTTACTCTCACGCCATGAACATACAAACCACTGTCCTGCCGCCCCACGCCGAGATGGTTCGCGCCATGCTCGAACGCGACACTGCTTATGAAGGCGTGTTCTTCACGGCCGTGAAAACCACCGGTATCTTCTGCCGCCCCAGTTGCACGGCGCGCAAGCCGAAACCTGAAAACGTCGAATTCTTCGCCCACGCCGACGAGTGCATGTCCGCCGGTTATCGCGCCTGTCTGCGCTGCAAACCGCTGGACGCGGCGGCCATTGCGCCGGACTGGGTGCAAAGCTTGCTCAAAGCCGTGGATGCCGATCCGGAGGTGCGCTGGAGCGATGCGCAACTGCTCGCCGAAGGCATCGAGCCGCTGAAATTGCGGCGCTGGTTCAAGCAGCATTTCGGCATGACCTTCCATGCCTGGTTGCGCACCCGCCGACTCGGCATGGCGCTGGGCGGCATCAAGCAAGGCACCTCCATCGACCACGCGGCGTTCGACTCCGGCTATGAATCGCTGAGCGGTTTTCGTGATGCGTTCCAGAAGTCGTTCCACATCACTCCTGGTCGCACGGCCAACAGCGAGCCGTTGCTGTTCACACGCCTGACCACACCGCTGGGGCCGATGATTGCCATGGCTGAGCGCCGTGGGCTGGTGTTGCTGGAGTTTCTTGATCGGCCAGCGCTGACGCGGGAAGTCGAAGAGTTGCAGAGTCGATATGGCTATGCGGTCGCACCGGGGCACAACGCGCCGCTACAGCAAATCGAACAACAACTGGCCGACTACTTTGCAGGCAACCTCAGCACGTTCAGCGTACCGTTGCACCTGCCCGGCAGCGAGTTCGCCCGGCAGGTCTGGTCGGCACTGCTGCAAATCCCCTACGGCCACACCACCACCTACGGCGCGATTGCTGCCGGTTTGGGCAAACCCGGCGCCAGTCGCGCGGTCGGCCTGGCCAATGGGCACAACCGTCTGGCCATTGTGGTGCCTTGTCATCGGGTGATCGGCGCGGATGGCTCGCTCACCGGGTATGGTGGCGGGCAGCCACGCAAAGCCTTTCTGCTGAGGCTCGAAAACGCGGCGCTACAACTCAAGCAACCTTTGCTTTTCTAACGATTCGACACCGTCAGCAAAAGGGATTTCGATGAACACGCTCGCCACTCGGTTTCACCAGTTGCACCAGCAAGATCTGTTGATTCTGACCAACGTCGCCGACGCCACGGGTGCGCGACTGGTCGAACATCTGGGTGGCAGAGCCGTTGCTACCAGCAGCGCTGCGGTCGCTTGGGCTCATGGCTACCCGGACGGCAACGCTCTGCCCCTTGAGCGTCTGGTCGCAACAGTGCAATCCATCGCTCGGGTGATCAGCGTGCCGTTGACCGTGGACGTCGAGGCCGGCTACTCCGATGACTTGGGGCGCGTGGCTGAAGTGCTTGATGCGGTGATAGCCGCCGGCGCCGTCGGGATCAATATCGAGGACGGTTCCGCCGACCCGGAACTGCTGGCGCGCAAGATTGAACGGGCGCGACAGGTCGCCAAAAAACGCGATGTGAAGCTGTTCATCAATGCGCGCACCGACGTTTATCTCAAGGGCTTGGTACCGGCTGACGAGCGCGTCACCGAAACCTTGCGCCGCGCCGCGCTGTATCAATCCGCGGGCGCCGACGGCCTGTTTGCTGCGGGTGTCACGGCCGCCTATGAAATCGACGCCATCTGCCAGGGCACGACACTGCCGGTCAACGTACTGGGCTTCGCCAGCCTGCCCCCACCTGAGACGCTGCAAGTGCTGGGGGTGCGCCGTTTGAGCGCCGGCTCCGGGATCGCCGAATTCCTTTACGGCGCGATGGGTGGGCTGGTGAACAGTTTCCTCGCCACCGGCAAACTCGATACCCACGACCTGAAGGCGTTCACCTATGGCGAAGTCAATGACTTGCTGAAATAGCATGGCGTCGACCTATCAAGCGGCCAGTGATTTTCTGGCCGCACTCGACACCGACTGGCAACTGCACATCGCCGCTGTCGGGCCTTGCCTGCATCAACCGCATCCAGCGCGGGATCCCTACGAATCGCTGGTGCGCTCGATTGCCTATCAGCAACTGCATGCCAAGGCCGGGGATGCGATTGTCGGGCGATTGGTCGGGTTGTTTCCCGGGCAATCGTTTCCTCGACCTGAGCAGATGCTTGCGACCGATTTTGATCGCATCCGTGGCTGCGGGTTTTCGGCGGGCAAGATTGCGACGATTCAGGGCATCGCCCAAGCCACGCTGGACGGCGTGGTGCCGGATTACGCCACGGCGTTGGCGATGGATGATGAAGCGCTGATCGAGCGGCTGGTCAGCCTGCGCGGGGTCGGGCGCTGGACGGTGGAGATGCTGCTGATCTACAGCCTGGAACGGATGGACATTTTGCCGGCGGACGACTTTGGTGTGCGTGAGGGGTATCGACGTTTGAAGAGGTTGGAGGTGCAGCCAACACGCAAGCAGATGGTTGAGATTGGGTTGAACTGGCGTCCGTTTCGGACGGTGGCCGCGTGGTATTTGTGGCGGGTGCCCAAATCGTAGACTGCGTTATCGTTCTTCGCGAGCAAGCCCGCTCCCACATTTGAAATGCAGTTCCCTGTGGGAGCGAGCCTGCTCGCGAAGGCGTCAGTCGATTTAACACCCATTTACAGGCCAGACTTCAACCGGCTGAATGCCCGAATCAACGCCCGATTGAACGCCTTGCCATTGTCATTCTTGCTGTACAGCGAAGCCCGGACCTGGGCAGACGGATACGTCCCCGGATCATGACGAATCGCCGCATCGACCAATCCATCGGCCGCAGTAATCGCATTGGCGTAGTGAATGGTGTCGGTGATCGGCGCAATCACCTCGGGGGTCATCAAGTAGTCCATCAACGCGAGCCCGGCCTGCGGATGCGGCGCATCCTTGGGAATGACCATGGCGTCGAACCAGATCAGTGTGCCCTGTTTCGGTATCCGGTAACTCAGCGTAAACGGCTTGTTGGCTGCCTGCGCCTGCCCCGCGGCGATGGCGACGTTGCCGTTCCATGACATCGCCACACAGGTGTTGCCATTGGCCAGGTCGCTGATGTTCAGGTCATTGTCGAAGTAACGAATGTACGGGCGGATCTTCGCCAGTTGCTGCTCGGCCAATTTCAAGTCATCGAGATTCTGCCGGTTGATGTCCAGCCCCATGTACTTCATGACGGCGGCGAACACTTCGTTGGGATCGTTGAGCAGACTGACCCCGCAATCGGCGAATTTCGACACCACCGCAGGATCGAACAGCATGGCCCAACTGTCTGTCGGCGCATCGGGCAGACGCTGTTTGATCGCCTCTTCCTGATAACCCACACCGGTGGTGCCCCAAGCGTAGATCCCTGCATAACGATTGCCCGGATCGAACACCGCCATGTGCTGGCGAAACTCCTCACCCACTCCGGCGAAATGCGGCACTCGGGCCTTGTCCAGCGGCTGTATCGCGCCGCTCTGGATGGCCCGCGACAAGTGCTGGCCGGCGGTCAATACCAGGTCATAACCGCTGCGCCCGGTGAGCAGTTTGGTTTCGACGGTTTCCAGCGAATCAAAGTGATCGGCCACCACACGAATGCCGGTTTTCGCCTCAAAATTCTTCAACGTATCCGGGGCCAGGTATTCGCCCCAGATGTACAGATTAACCACCGGTTTGGCGGTGTCGGCGGCCTGCACACACAGGGGTGCAAGCACCAGCATTAACGCTTGAGTCAGTTTGTGCAGGCCCATGCTCAGGCTCCTTTTTTCAGGCCGGCGTATTGCGGCATGGTGATGCACGCGACGTTGCCGCCGCCGAGGAGGATTTCCCGGGAGTTTTCGATGCCGACGATTTTGTGCTGCGGGAACAATTCGGCCAGCGTCGCCAGCGCCACTTGATCGTTACGATCACCGAACAGCGGCACCACGATCGAGCTATTGCCAGCGTAATAGTTGATGTACGACGCACAGATTTTCGTGCCAGCCTGACGGGTGTGGGTACTGTCCTGCTGATCGAGACCTTCGGCCTCTTCGGCGGTCCATTCGAGCACGTCCGGTTGCGGCAGTTTGTGCACGATCAACTCACGGCCACGGCTGTCGCGGGTGCTGCGCAGGATATCGTAGGCTTCCTGGTAGATTTCCCACTGCGGATCGTCACGGTTGTCGGTCCACTGCAAGACCACTTCGCCGGGACGAACGAAACAGGCGAGGTCGTCGACATGGCCATCGGTTTCATCGAACTTGCACCCGCGTGGCAGCCATATCACCTGTTCGGCACCGAGGTAATCGGTCAGGCGCCGGGTGACTTCGTCCTTGCCCAGATGCTGGTTGCGATTGCGGTTGAGCAGGCACTGTTCGGTGGTGAGGATGCTGCCCTGGCCGTCGCTCTGAATCCCGCCGAGCTCGGCAATCAACGGCGCGCGGTAGCGGTCGAAACGCTCGATCTCAAGGATCTTGCTGGCGATCTGGTCGTCTTTGTCCCACGGGTAATACAGGCCGCCGTCGAGTCCGCCATAGGCATTGAATTCGAAATCGACGCCGCGCACTTCGCCACTCTGATCATTGACCACAAAACACGGGCCACTGTCGCGGAACCAGGTGTCGTTGCAGGTCATCTCAACCACGCGCACCTGGGGTGGCAACTGGCGGCGGGCGGTGGCAAATTGCGCGGCGCTAGCACACACGGTGACTGGCTCGCTGTGGGAGATGGCGGTGACGATCTGCACCCAGACTTTCTGCGCAGGCTTGGCGCCGTTGCGCCAGACATCGGTGCGCTCCGGCCAGCCGAGCCAGCAGCCGGACTTGGCTTCGAATTCGCCAGGCAGACGGAAGCCGTCGTGTTTGGGGGTGGAATCGAGCAAACGTGCCATGGTCAAACCTCGTCTTCGGGATGGGAATGACCACAGGCTAAGGTCGCAGGGCGTGGGCCCGCCAACGATGATTATTGCGGAACAGTTGAATTCAACTCATCAATCGGCCAGTTGATCGTTGAACCATTCCAGCATCTGCGCCACAGCCGGACGCTCCAGCCGCAAGCGCTCGCAAACCAGCGCGTATTGGCCCAAGGCCGTCATGCTCGATGTGAAGGGCCGCACCAGTCGGCCACTCTGCAAATCTTCCTGCGCGGTGAGGTTGTCGCCCATCGCCACGCCCTGCCCTTGCGCGGCGGCCTCCAGCGCCAACCCGGCATGGGCGAAATACAGCTGACGCTCCGGGCGCTGATCGCCGGCGTGGCTGGTCAGCCATGCGGTCCAGGTCTTGCCGTCCTGGTCGTCGTGCAACAAGCAGTGGCGCGTCAGGTCCTTGGGCGTTTTCAGACTGCCCTGATTGAACAGACCAGGGCTGCACACCGGGAAGAATTGCAGGTCGGGCAAAGGCCGGACGAAGTAGGCGCTGCTGTCCACCGGACCAGTGCCGTAAGTGATGGCCAGGTCGATGTCCTCGCCCGGTGCACTCGCGTCGATGGGTTGTTCATAGAGGTGCAAAGTGATGTGCGGGTAGCGCGCATAGAAATCGGTGAGGCGACTCATCAGCCACTTTTGCGCAAGTTCGGCCGTCACCGCCAGACGCAACACGGCGAGCGAGGACGGGTCACGCAGTTCGTCGCAAGCGTCGCCGATCAGTTCGAAGGCCTGCTGCAGGCTTTGCATCAGGCGTCCGGCAGCGATGGTCGGACGAATCTGTCGGCCTTCGCGGATAAACAGCGACACGCCGAACTGTTCTTCGAGCTGGCGAATCTGGTGGCTGACGGCGCTGTCGGTGACACACAACTCCGCCGCCGCTCGACCGAAATGCGCGTGGCGGGCGGCGCATTCAAACGTGCGCAGGGCGGCCAATGAGGGAAGTCGTCGCATGGAAATAGATCCGTTTTTTGTGGGCCATGCTGACCGGCAGCGCGGGTGCTCTGAAAACCAAGCACCCGCAGACGCTTAATGCGCCCTGTCCAGCCCCGCCAGCAATGCGCCGTCACGGCTGTAGATGTCGGGCGAATAGCGAACGTGACCTGCGCTGTCGACTTGCACCGTCCAGTAGGTCATCAGGATCGGCACCGGCGCCGCCAAGCGAAATTCATGGGTGGTGCCCGTGGCGAGCAAGGTTTCGGTGCGGGCCCTTTCTGCCGGGGTGAGCAGCAAATCGCGCAGTTGCATTGGGTGCTCGACCCGCACACAGCCGGAGCTGAACGCTCGCGGCCCCTTGTCAAACAGCGCCTTGCTCGGCGTGTCGTGCAGGTATACCGAGAACGGGTTGGGGAAGCGGATGACCATCTGCCCCAGCGGGTTGCGCGGCCCGGCGTCCTGACGCAGCAGAATATTGCCGGGGTTATCCCAGTCGATGTCGGCTGCCGCCAAGGGCTGACCGTTGGCGTCGAGCACTTGCAGGTTCTGGCGGCTGAGGAAGGTCTGGTCCTTGCGAATCGCCGGCAGCTTGTCTTCCTTCCAGATGGTCGGCGGCACGGTCCAGGTCGGGTTCAGGGTCAGGCGCGTGACACGGGACTTGAGCAGCGGTGTCTGGCGTTCGGCGCGACCGACCTGCGTGCGGGTCTGCCACACGGGTTTGCCGCCCTGATACAGCGTCAGCTCAGCAGCGGCGACGTTGACCAGCAGGCCATTGGGCTCCAAGTCTTGCGCCAGCCAACGGAACCGTTCGAGGTTGACCCGCAATTGGTCGCGGCGGGCCAGCGGGCTGATATTGAGTTCGGCAATTGTCCCCGGCCCGACCACACCATCAGCCTGCAACGAATGACGGGTCTGAAAGTTTTTCACCGCCTCCACCAGCACAGCGTCGTAGGCATTGCTGGGGGTGGCGATGTAGTCGGCCAGATAACCCTCGCTGTAGAGACGCAGCGCCAGATCCGGCACACGCTTGTCTTCCATGGCCGGGCGCAGCAGCGGTCCGCTGCCGACTGACTGCCATCGTGGCAAGGCTTTGAGCCGTTGCGCGGCGTAGAGCTGACGCAGGTTCTGGTACTGCGCCAGATGCGGACGTGCGAGGTCGAACGCTGCGCGAAGGTCATGCATGCCTGGCACCGCGATTGCGAGCAATTCAGTCTGACGGTCGCGCGGCGTATCGTCGGCACGCCAGAGCGGCTCGAAATGAGATTGCAGCAGTCGACCGAAATGCAGGTCCTGCAGGGCTTGCAGGTAATAGCGGCTGATGTCGATATCGGCGCATAACTCGCCTTCCTGGGGCGGGGTCATCGCGACCGGGTAGCGGTTCGGGTTGAGACCGTCGTCGGCCAACAACTGCAATTGCCCGTGCAAGGCCTGCAACCGCCCGGACTCACTTGCCCACACCGGCATCCAGTCCTGCTGCTGATAAAAGGCTTTGAGTTGCTCCAGCGCGGGGCCGTTGAGGTGCGCGGCGATGGCCGGGCATGCGTGTGGCAGACCGATCAGCACAGCCTCCAAGGGGCTATGCGGCTCGACGGGCATTTCGGCCGGCGGCGTGGGCAGCGTCTGCAAGGGCGGCAACGAATCATCGGCACAAGCGACAAACGGCGCAGCGAGCAAACAAATGCTCAAGTAGCATGCGTACTTTTTGAACAACTGCTTTACTCCAATCCATGGCCATCTTGATGATGGCCAACCTTACATCAGGTGCGCTGAACAGTCAGGCCCGATCTGCGGGCTTGCAGGTTATGACTGGGAGTCAGGAGCCAAAGTGCCAAACAAGTAGCCAGTGAGGACACTTTATAAATGTTGACGTTTTTGCGCCGACTTCTGCTGACCAGCGCGACCCTTGTCGCCGTGGCCAGCCCAGCTTTCGCCGCCGGCAAACCATCGCCGGTTCTCTTTACCAGCCTCGCGCACGCCGCACCAGAACTCAATCCCCAAGCGCTGAAAGGTGCCTTGAGCGCCATGCAATGCGCGGTCAACAACGGTGCGAAGCCGTCTCGCCACCTTGCAATCATTGATTATTCGCAACCGTCCACCGCGCGTCGACTGTGGATTTTCGATCTGACCCGGAAAAAACTGGTGCTGCGCGACCTGGTCGCCCATGGCTCCAACTCCGGGGAAAACTTCGCCACGCAGTTCTCCAATCGCGAAGGCAGTTATCAATCCAGCCTGGGCCTGTTCCGCACTCAGGAAAGCTACGAAGGCACACACGGGTACTCGTTGCGCATGGACGGCCTGGAACCGGGTTTCAATGACATGGCCCGCGATCGCGCCATCGTGATCCACGCCGCCGATTACGTGAATCCGTTGTGGAGCAAGCGTCAGGGCCGCATCGGTCGCAGCCAGGGTTGCCCGGCAGTGCGACCACAGATTGCCAAGCAGGTGATCGATAAACTCAAGAACGGCCAGTTCATGTTCTCGTGGTACCCGGATCAGCGTTGGCTGAAAAAGTCGCCGTACCTCAATTGTCAGCCGCAGCAGGTGGCGAGCATCCTCAATACTCACGCCAGCTAATCCGAACACACAAATCCCCTGTGGCAGCCCGCCTGCTAGCGATGAGGGCATGACATTCAACATTAATGCTGAATGATCCACCGCAATCGCCAACGGGCTGGCGCCCACAGGGTCGTATTCAGTCAGATAAAATTTCTTCGCCTTCCTTTCATTACAACTTTGTCATTCAGTTGTCGGTTTGCCGTGCGGATCGCTCGGTAGCCTGACGTTGTTCCGGCGCCAATGCCGATCAACTTCAACCACTGAGTGACTCATCATGAAAACCCTGATCCTCGCCTTCTCCGCCCTCCTCGCCACCGGTTCGGTGCTCGCCGCCGACATGCCTGACACCGCAGTGATTCATGACAAAACCGGCTTCATCGTGCATCTGGATGTCGACAAAGTTCTGTCCAGCACCGATATTTCACAGGCCTGCGGGGTAATTCCGGCGCAACTGAATTACCTCGACCATCAGGGCCGTGAACATGTGCTGGACTATCAAGTACAAGGCAGCGGCTGCACCAACGACAATTGAGACGGGTCACCCATGAATATTCTGGTTGTCGAAGACGAACCCAAGGCCGGCAATTATCTGCTCAACGGTTTGCAGGAACTGGGCTACAGCGTGAGCCTGGCCCGAGATGGCGCCGACGGTCTGCACCTGGCGCTGGAACACAGCTTCGACGTGATCGTGCTCGATGTGATGATGCCGAAAATGGATGGCTGGGAAGTCCTGCGCCGGCTGCGCAAGGAAGCCGACACGCCGGTGCTGTTCCTCACCGCCCGCGATGACATTGCCGACCGGGTCAAAGGCCTCGAACTGGGCGCTGACGACTACCTGATAAAGCCGTTTTCTTTCGCCGAACTGGTAGCGCGTTTGCGCACCCTGACCCGGCGCGGGCCGATTCATGAAGACGAACAACTGCAAGTCGCCGACCTGCAGATCGATGTACTCAAACGCCGCGTCAACCGCGCCGGAGTACGGATCACCCTGACCAACAAGGAATTCGCCCTGTTGCAACTGTTCGCCACCCACACCGGGCAAGTGCTGGCGCGCTCGCTGATCGCTTCGCGGGTGTGGGACATGAATTTCGACAGCGACACCAACGTGGTCGACGTCGCCGTGCGCCGCTTGCGGGCGAAGATCGACGACCCGTTCCAGCTCAAACTGATCCACAGCGTGCGCGGGATCGGCTATCGCTTCGATACCCAGCCATGAGCATCAATCGCCCACACTCCCTGACCCTGCGCCTGGCGCTGGCGTTCGCCCTGCTCGCCTTTGCCTCACTCGCCGGGCTCGGCGCGGCGCTGTACAGCGAGCTTGAAGAACAACTCATCCGACGGGACGACACGGCGCTGGTCAGTCGGGTCGATCAGTTGCGCAGTTTCCTCAACGACAGCAACACCCTTGAGCTGATCAAGCACAAACCGGCGCTGTTCCAGAACATGCTCGGCAACCACGAAGCGCTGCTGACCATCGGTGCGCCGGGCCAACCGCCGCTGTTGGTTGTCAATCCCGGCAACCTGGCCACGCCAAATTTGCCGGCGGTGCCGATTGACCGGCCGCTGTCGCTGAACGATGTGCAGCATCTGCCCGACGTCAACGGCGTGCCGTTTTCGGCCGTGGCGGCAAGCATCGATTCCGGCGAACTGGGCAGTCTGCAAGTACAGTCCGGGCGCCTGATGAGCGAGCGCACGGCGATGCTCGCCAATTATCGTTTGAGTGTTTATGGCTTCGCGTCGCTGGCGGCGTTGATGTTGGCGGTGATTGGTTGCTTGCTGGTGTATCGCGGGCTGTTGCCGTTGCGGCGCTTGGCGAACCACGCCCACGGCATCGGGGTCGGCAACCTCGGTGAACGCCTCGACAGCCATGGTGCACCGCGAGAGTTGCAGCCGATGATCGAGGCGTTCAACGCCATGCTCGACCGCCTCGCCACAGGTTTTGCGCAGTTGAGCCAGGTGTCCACCGACATGGCCCATGAACTGCGTACCCCGATCAATAACTTGCTCGGCGAGACCCAAGTTGCCCTGCACCAGAATCGCAGCATCGAGGCGTATCAGCAGTTGCTCGCCTCCAATGTCGAGGAGCTTGAGCGGCTGACCCGCATGCTCGACAACATGCTGTTTCTGGCCCGCACCGATCCGGCCAGTGCCTTGAATCAACGTCAGGAGCTGGACGCGGCCGATGAGGTGCAACGCATCGCCGATTACTTTGAAGGCTTGGCGGCGGATGTCGGCGTGTGCATCGAGGCGCGAGGCAGCGGCGTGATCTGGGGCGAGCCGATGTTGCTGCGCCGGGCACTGGCCAATCTGTGCGCCAATGCAATCAAGTACGGCGCAGCAGATTCGACGGTGCAGGTCGAGGCGTTTGCCGAGGCTGAAGGCAGCTATGTGCGGGTGCGCAACCAGGGCGCGACGATTGCGCCGCAACATCTGGCGCGACTGTTCGAACGCTTCTACCGCATCGACCCGTCTCGCGAGCGCTCGGCGCACTCGAATGGGCTAGGCCTTTCGATCGTCGCGACGATCATGCAGTTGCATCACGGTCGTTACGCGGTGAGCAGCGTCGATGGCGAGACGTGCTTCGAACTGTTTTTCCCCGCCCGCCAATTCCGGGACTGATCCACCGCCAGCGATGGCGGTGGATCAATCACCTGAGATTTTGACTGTGCCGACGCTATCGCGAGCAGGCTCGCTCCTGCAGTTGATCTGCGCTCGGCTGATGATCAGGGCAATGACCATCAGGGCCGTGGCGACGCCGAAGGTCATGTGCAACCCAGTGGCGATAACGGCAGCAGGGGCTTGGGTCGGATCGCCGGTGGCCACGGCAAACACCGCCCCCATCGCAGCCGCCCCGGTGATCAATCCCAGATTGCGCGCCAACCCGAGCAGTGCCGACATCACGCCGCGCTGATCCTGGCTGACCCCAGCCATCAACCCGGTATTGTTGGCTGCCTGGAACAACGCGTAACTGCCGGCGATCACCGCCATCGGCAGCAAATACGCAGACAGACCGAAGCTCATCGGCAACAGCGCTAACAGGCTGCAACCGCAGGCCATTCCGAGCAACGCGCCGGGCACCACTCTCCGTGCGCCGAAACGATCCACCAACCGGCCAGCCGGCACGCCGCCGAACGCCGCCAACAACGGCCCGACCGACAACGCCAGTCCGACCACCGTACTGGTGAGGCCCAACCCACGGCTCAGGTAAAACGGCCCGACCACCAACGTGGTCATCATTACCGTCGTCACCAGTAACGTCAGCGCCAGACTGCCACTCAGACGCAGGTCGGCGAACAGTGACAAGCGAATCAGCGGTGCGTTGGTCTTCATCTCGACCGCAATGAACAATCCCGCGCCGCACAGGCTGATCAGCAGCAACGCCAGGGTGAACCCGTCAAGGGTCATCGCCAACGCATAGGCCGCCAGCGTCAGCATCAATAACCCGGTGCCGAAATAATCAAACGCAATATTCACCCGCGCTGGCCGATCCGCCGGCAGATAGCGATACACCAGCCACGCATTGAGCAAGCCCAACGGCACGTTGAGCAGAAAAATCGACTGCCAGCCGGCATGCGTCATCAACAATCCGCCCAGCGACGGGCCGAGGCTGGTGCCGGTCGCCGACATCGTCGCCAACAATCCCATCGCACTGCCCGCCCGAGACTTGGGCACTGCATCGGCCACCAGCGCCATCGTCAACGCGAACATGATCGCCGCGCCAAGGCCTTGCACCGCCCGTGCGCCGATCAACCAACCCAGTCCCGGGGCCAGCGCGCAGGCCAACGAGGCGGCAGTAAAAATGCCGATGCCGATCAACAGCAAACGCCGCCGCCCGAAGCCATCCCCTAAACGCCCGACACTGACAATCAACGTGGTGATCGCCAGCAAGTAAGCCAGAACGATCCACTGCACCTGTGGAAACGTCGCCTCAAACGCCGCCGCCAGAATCGGCAACCCGGCGTTGGCAATGCTGGTGTCCAGCGACGGCATCAACATCGACAGCGCCAGACTGGTCAGGGCCCAGCGGGCTGTGGTGTTCAGGGGTGGTCGAGGCATGGCGCATTCACTGTGCAACGTTAATGTGTCGTAGCCTGAGCCTCGACAATACAAGGCGCAAGACGCATGCTTTGCACTTAATACATGCACGGAACGCCATGTCATGACTGCACCGGATCTGAACCAGCTGATCACCCTCGACGTGCTGCTGCGTGAAGGCAGTGTCGCCCGCGCCGCCAAATGTCTGCGCCTGAGCCCGTCGGCCATGAGCCGTGCTCTGGCCCGTCTGCGCGAAACCACCGGCGATCCGTTGCTGGTACGCGCTGGTCGTGGCCTGGTGCCGACCCCGCGCGCGCTGGAGTTGCGCGAGCGAGTCAGTCATCTGGTGCAGGAGGCCGAGGCGGTTTTGCGTCCCGCCGAAGTGCTTGATCCCGGCCAGTTGCAACGCACCTTCACCTTGCGCAACACCGATGGCTTTGTCGAAACCTTTGCCGCCGCCCTGCTCGCCCGCATCGCGCAAGAAGCGCCGGGCGTACGCCTGCGTTTTGTGCAGAAAGCCGACAAGGACAGCACACCGCTGCGCGAAGGCCGGGTGGATCTGGAGACTGGTGTGGTCGACGACAGCACCGACCCGACGCTGCACAGCCGTATCCTGTTTGAGGATCGCTGGATCGGGGTGGTACGTCAGGGGCACCCCTTGAGTTCGGGCAAGATCAGCGCCAAGCGCTTTGCCGGCGGCCAGCACATTCTCATTTCACGACGCGGGCGCAGCAGCGGCCCGGTCGATGAAGCGTTACTCGCCTTGGGCCTGACGCGGGACATTGTCACTTCATTCGGCGGATTTTCAGCGGCACTGACACTGGTCCGTGAATCAAACCTGACTGCCACCGTGCCGGAACGTCACACCAGCAAACTGCGCACCGGCCTGCACAGTTTTGCCTTGCCCTTCCAGATGCCGCCAATCAGTGTGTCCATGCTCTGGCATCCGCGCATGGACGCCGACCCGGCGCATCGCTGGTTGCGCAACTGCGTGCGGGAAGTCTGTGCCTAACGCGCATCGCCGCCGGAGGGTTTATAGAACAGGAATTTTTTCGTCTCGGCGGTTTTCCGGTATTCCTTGGCCCAACCCGGATGAACGTTGCGGTCGTGGAAATACAACGCGCCGTGGGTGCGATCCTTGAGCTGACGGTTCAACGCCTTGCCGGCAATTTCCTTTGCCAGCGCGTATTCGGCGTCTTCCTTGACCTGATCCGGCTTGCCATCGCACCACCAGGAAAACTGGCAGGTTTTGGCTTCCGAACCCTGTTTCACCACGGCGCAAACTGTGCCCGGAAAACCTTCATGGCCAAGACGATTCATCACCACGCTGGCCACGGCTTCCATCTCCGGGGTGTCCCTGCCCTTGGCTTCCCAGTAAATACTGCGCGCCAGGCACGTGATCGGATCATCCAGCGGCGCAGCGCCGGCCGGGTCCACCGCCTGAACTTCGGTTGGGGTGATCGCTTCGGATTTTGGCGCCGGAGCAGCGCTGACTTTGTCCGCGGCTTTCTCTTCCAGCACTTGGGCTTTCTCTTCGGCCTTGGCCTGGATCGGCGCCTGATCGGTGGCCATTGCAACGTTGGCTAACAGGGTTAACGCGAAGCAGCCAATCAACCATTTCAATCCCATGTCAGTTCTTCCGGCAGGGCCCGAGTCGGGCAAGGTGTTACGCAGGGGAGACCCCCGTTTTCCGGGGCCTTGGCTGAGTGTAGACGGCAAAATCGCGGGTAACGTTCCGCTGAAAAAACCACCGAATGAAGAAAAAGACATTGCACCCACCGGGGGCGTTTCGCGCATCATGGGTGCATTCAGCTCAAGGGAGATTTCCATGCGCTTCATGCCATCCTTTTTACGCGTTGCCGCGTTGACCGCAGGCATGGCCTTTGCCGCATCGGCCATGGCCACCGACGAGTCGCAATTGATCGAGTCGATCAATAAATACCGCAGCGAACCGCAACGTTGCGGTGCTCAGGCCTCCAGCGAACTGCCACCGCTGTCGAGCGATCCGCGCCTGATTCTGCCCGCCGGTGGCGCCGTCGATTTGCAACAGGCCATGGTCCGCGCCAGTTACCCGATGAACAAAGTTCAGGCGATCACCCTCAACGGCCCACGGGATGCGGCGTCGGCAATGAAGGCGATTCAGGAGAGTTTCTGTCAGGTGGTGCTCGATCCACAGTTCGTCGATGTCGGCGTCAGCCGCGCGGATCGCGATTGGCGGATTGTGCTGGCGCGGCCATTGTTGTCGGCCAAACTTGGCGATGCGCAAAGTGAGGGCCAGAAACTGCTTGAGCAGCTCAATGTCGCTCGCAGTCAGCCACGCCAGTGCGGCGGCCAGGCCTTTAGCGCTGCCGCCCCACTGGCCTGGAACGCAACCCTGGGCACCGTATCCCAGGACCACAGTCGCGACATGGCCAACAACAATTACTTCGATCACAAGGACCGCGACGGCCGCACCCCGGGCGACCGCGCCGAACTCGCGGGTTACAACGGTCAACTGGTCGGTGAAAACATCGCCGCCGGCCAGGACACCGTGCGCAAAGTCGTCGACGGCTGGCTCGCCAGCCCCGGCCATTGCGCCAACCTGATGAACCCGCAATACAAGGAACTCGGCGCAGCCTACGCGACCGACCCGAAAAGCGACGCGGGCATCTACTGGACCACGATGTTTGGTGCTCAATAGCAACGCAGATTAAATGTGGGCTTGCTCACGAAGAGGCCGGCACATCCAGCATCGATGGTGCCTGACCTGACGCCTTCGCGAGCAAGCCCGCTCCCACAGGGGATGGGTGGGTGGATGAGATTTGCGGCTGACCACGATTCAAGGTGGGAGTGGGCTTGCTCACGAAGAGGCCGGCGCATCCAGCATCGATGGTGCCTGACCTGACGCCTTCGCGAGCAAGCCCGCTCCCCCAGGGGATGGGTGGTGTATGTGTCAGTGGGTACTTATTCCCCCTGCGCACATTGTCTGATCGCTATTCATAACCCCGCTGCCAAAAAACATCTGATCATCGACGGTATCAATCAGCCGTTCACTAACAGTGATTGGACGCCACACAACGTTGTCCATAACCTGCGCGGTCTTGTTCCGTTAATCGCGGATTTCTCACTCCTGCGAGGCTGTCATGTCAGAGCGCGTCTTGATCGATGGTTACAACCGCCGCGTCGACTATCTGCGCATGTCAGTCACTGACCGCTGCGATTTCCGCTGTGTCTATTGCATGGCCGAAGACATGCAGTTCCTGCCCCGGCAACAGGTACTGACGCTGGAAGAAATCCATCAACTGGCGCGAAGCTTCGTCGCCCTGGGCACCCGCAAGATCCGCCTCACCGGTGGCGAGCCGTTGATCCGCCCGGGCGTGGTCAAGTTGTGCGAGCAGATCGCTGCCCTGCCCGGGCTGCGCGAACTGTGCCTGACCACCAACGGCTCGCAGCTCGGCAAACTCGCCGCGCCGCTGTTCGATGCCGGGGTCAAACGCCTCAACGTCAGCCTCGACAGCCTCAACCCCGAGCGTTTCAAACAGATGACCCGCACCGGCGATCTGGCTCAGGTGATCGACGGCATCGATGCTGCGCGCAAGGCCGGTTTCACCCGCACCAAACTCAACGTCGTGGTGATGCAGGGCCGCAACGATCAAGAGATCAACGATTTGGTGAGTTTCGCCATTGACCGTCAGCTTGACGTCTCCTTCATCGAGGAAATGCCACTGGGGATCATCAGCGAGCACAGCCGGGCGGAGTCGTTTTTCTCAAGCGCACAGGTGCGCGACAAGATCGCCGAACGCTATACCCTGATCGACTCCGCCGAATCGACTCAAGGCCCATCGCGCTACTGGCGGCTGGCCGAGGCACCGGAAATTCGTTTGGGGTTCATCTCGCCGCACAGCCACAATTTCTGCGGCACCTGCAATCGGGTTCGGCTGACTGTCGAGGGGCGTTTGCTGTTGTGTCTGGGTAACGAGCATTCGGTGGATTTGAAAGCGGTACTGCGCGCCCACCCGGGGCAACCGCAACGGCTGGAGAAGGCCATCATCGAAGCCATGAAGCTCAAGCCGTATCGGCACAATTTTGAAGTGAACGACGACGTTCAGGTCGTGCGGTTCATGAACATGACCGGCGGCTGAACCGTCACTCATCGGCGTAAACGGGATCGCATCACATGTGCGGTTGTGCGCCAGTCGCCAATGGATCAAGCCCTGGCATGATCTGCAGACTCCGTAATACAACGGACAGATCCGCCACAAGCCTGGCGCCACGCGTTGAACATCAAACTGTCTGGCACTCCGTCACAAAAGCCTGATTAGATAGCCGCTCCCCACGGATTCACCTCAGGAGCCACGCTTGAGTACAACGCCCAAAGACCTACCACGCCCCGACCCGGTCAGCCTTCGCGATGCCTGGCGCTTCTGGCTCAAGCTCGGCTGCATCGGCTTTGGCGGCCCCGCCGGGCAAATCGCGATCATGCATCAGGAACTGGTCGAACGCCGGCGCTGGATTTCCGAGAGACGTTTCCTCCACGCACTCAACTATTGCATGTTGCTGCCCGGCCCTGAGGCCCAGCAATTGGCGACCTACATCGGCTGGCTGCTGCATCGAACCTGGGGCGGCGTGATCGCGGGTGTGCTGTTTGTCTTGCCGTCGCTGTTCATCCTGATCGCACTGTCGTGGGTCTACATAGCGTTCGGTGATGTGCCGGCAGTGGCCGGGGTGTTTTACGGGATCAAACCGGCGGTCACGGCGATTGTCCTGCACGCGGCCCACCGCATTGGCTCGCGGGCATTGAAAAACGCGTGGCTGTGGGCCATCGCCGGCGCCTCGTTCGTAGCGATTTTTGCCTTCAATGTGCCGTTTCCGTTGATCGTGCTTGGCGCCGCAGTGATCGGTTATTTCGGTGGACGACTGGCCCCCCAGCGCTTCGCTAACGGCGGTCAGCGCAGCGGTGGAAAATCCTTCGGCGCAGCGCTGATTGACGACGACACCCCAACACCTGAGCACGCACGATTCAGCCTGCACAAATTGCTGAAAATAGTGCTGATCGGCGCAGCGCTCTGGTGTTTGCCGATGGCGTTGCTGACCGCTCTGTACGGCTGGGACGGCACCTTCACGCAAATGGGCTGGTTCTTCACAAAAGCCGCGTTGCTCACCTTTGGCGGGGCCTATGCGGTGCTGCCCTACGTCTATCAGGGCGCTGTCGGGCATTACGGCTGGCTGACACCGACGCAGATGATCGACGGCCTCGCCTTGGGCGAAACCACGCCGGGACCGCTGATCATGGTGGTGGCGTTTGTCGGTTTTATCGGCGGTTATGTGCAACCGGCGTTCGGCCCGGAACATGCATTCGCCGCTGGCGCATTGGCGGCGACGCTGGTGACGTGGTTTACCTTCCTGCCCTCGTTCCTGTTCATCCTTGCTGGTGGGCCATTGGTGGAGTCGACTCACAATGAACTGAAGTTCACCGCTGCGTTGACCGCCATCACCGCAGCGGTGGTGGGGGTGATTCTGAATCTGGCGTGCTTCTTTGCCTACCACGTGTTCTGGCCGAACGGCTTTGCCGGGCACATGGACTTTTTCTCGGTGACGCTGGCGGTTGCAGCGGCGTTGGCATTGTTCGTTTTCAAGCGTGGCGTGATCACTGTGCTGATCGTTTGCGCCCTTGCCGGGCTGGCCTTTCACTTGATGCGCTGAAACGCAGCCAACAAATCTCCCGTTTACACGCCCGTGGATTGCCCCTTACTATCCGGGCACACCGGTCGGCGGGTCAGTCCCGCCACCGACGTTTTCCGCCAACGGAAACACGCGTTATGAGTACGTCACCACAACAACGAAACTCGTTGAACGTCTCCGCTAAGTGCGCCCTCCCTCACAGGGGCCGCGCATGAATCGTATCGTCAATCTCCCCATGGCCCTGCGCCGTTCCAAGCTGCGTCACTCCGCACGCCCGCCGGATATCGCCCTGCCTGTCTGATCGCGCCGGTTAAAAACCGCGACAGCCCCTACTCCTTGATATCCCTGCCAGGACGCCCGCGCCTAATGCCGAGCTGCGTCCGGCCCGAATCTGCGCGCCTGTGCGGCGCCATCGTGAGTGATTGATTATGAAATTCGCAGCCATTGAAGACGCACACCTGTTCCTTGAACAGAACCCCGACATCGACATGATCGAGTTGTTCATCCTCGACGCCAACGGCGTGCCGCGCGGCAAGCTTCTGCACCGCGAAGAGCTGCTCGCCGTGTACGAGAGCGGCCGCCCGTTGCCGAGCACCATCCTTGGCCTGACCGTACAGGGTGATGACGTCGAAAACTCGGGGCTGGTGTGGGACGTCGGCGATATCGACTGCCGCGCCTACCCGCTGCAAGGCAGCCTGGTGCGCTTGCCGTGGCGGCAGATTCCGACGGCGGCGGTGCAGGTCAGCATGCACCCGACCGAAGGCATGCCAGCGAGCATCGCCGACCCGCGTCACTTGCTGATCAAGGTCATGGACGGCCTCAAGGCCGAGGGTTATCACCCGATTATGGCCTGCGAACTGGAGTTCTATCTGCTCGACGCGAAACGCGATCACAACGGCCGTCCGCAACCGGCGCTGGATGCCGACGGTGGGCGACCGCGACACACTCAGGTCTACGGCTTACGTGAGCTGGAGCAGATCGAACCGTTTCTCGCCGACCTCTACAGCGCCTGCAAACTGCACGGCATTGCGGCGCGCACGGCGATCTCGGAATACGCGCCGGGGCAAGTGGAAATCACCCTTGAACACGGCGACGCACTGGAGGCGATGGATCAGGCGGTGCGCTACAAACGGCTGGTCAAAGCCATCGCGCACAAGCACGGCATGCAAGCAACATTCATGGCCAAACCGTTCGATGATCTGGCCGGCACGGGTATGCACATGCACGTCAGCCTCGCCGACGCCGAGGGGCGCAACCTGTTCGCCTCCGAAGACCCTGCCGGCACGCCGCTGCTACGTACGGCAATTGGCGGGATGCTCGCATCCTTGCTCGATTCGCTGCTGTTGTTCTGCCCGAACGCCAACTCCTACCGGCGCTTTCAGGCCAACAGCTACGCGCCTTTGGCGCCGACCTGGGGCGTCGATAACCGCACCGTCAGCCTGCGCGTGCCGGGCGGTCCGGCCAATACCCGGCACATCGAACATCGCATCTGCGGCGCTGACGCCAACCCGTATCTGGCGGCAGCGGCGATTCTTGCCGGCATTCATCGCGGCATTCGCGAGAACCTTGACCCGGGCGCGCCGGTCGAGGGCAATGGCTACGCGCAAGCGAAAGAACTGCTGCCAACCGATTGGCTGACATCGCTGCAAGCGCTGGAAAATTCATCATGGGCCCGCGATGCCTTGGGGCATGAATTTCTTGGGGTGTATCTGGCGGTCAAACGTGCCGAGTACCGGCAGTTCATGGCTGAGGTGGGCGAGCAGGATTGGCGCTGGTATCTGACCGAAGCCTGAAGACTCATCACCGATCCCTGTGGGAGCGGGCTTGCTCGCGAAGGCGTCGTGCCAGTCGACATCAAAACTGACTGATCCACCGCTATCGCTGGCAAGCCAGCGCCCACAATGACCGCGTACCGATTCGAATTTTGTGTGGACACTGACATGACCAATCGCTGCAATTCCTACTACACCGCCACCCTCAACCAGGACACCGATTACCCCACGCTGCAAGGCAGGCACAAGGTTGATGTGGTGATCATCGGCGGCGGTTTCACCGGCGTCGCCACCGCCGTCGAGTTGGCTGAAAAAGGCCTGAAGGTCGCCATTGTCGAAAGCCACAAAATCGGCTGGGGCGCCACCGGGCGCAACGGCGGGCAGGTCACCGGCAGCCTCTCCGGCGACGGCGCGATGCGCAAACAGATGCGCCCGACACTCGGTGACAACGTCGACGATTTCATCTGGCATTTGCGCTGGCGCGGGCACGAGATCATCCAGCAACGCGTGGAAAAATACGGCATCCAGTGCGACCTCAAACACGGCCATTTGCACGCCGCGTACAAACCCGGCCACATGACCGGTTTGCGCAGCGATTACGAAGAAGCCGTGCGTCGCGGACTGGGTGACGAAGTCAGCCTGCTCGACCGCAGCCAGGTACGTGATCTGCTGCAAAGCGAGCTCTACCACGGCGCGATCAAGAACACTCGCAACCTGCATCTGCACCCGCTCAACCTGTGCATCGGCGAAGCGCGGGCGGCGGAAAGTCTGGGGGCGCTGATCTTCGAAAACAGCGAAGTGCTGGAGATCATTCACGGCGCTACGCCAGGTGTGAGAACCGCCCAAGGCCAGATCGACGCCAATCAAGTGATGCTCGCCGGCGACGTCTACCACAAACTGGAACCGGGCCAGCTCAAGGGCAAGATTTTCCCGGCCATGGGCGGCATCGTCACCACCGCGCCGCTGGGCGATCTGGCCAAACAGATCAACCCAGAAGACCTCGCGGTGTACGACTGCCGCTTCGTCCTCGACTACTATCGCCTGACCGCCGACGGCCGCTTGCTGTTCGGCGGCGGCGCCAACTACAGCGGCAAGGATTCACGCGACATCGCCGCCGAACTGCGCCCGTGCATCGAGCAGACCTTCCCGGCGCTCAAAGGCGTGAAGATCGATTACCAGTGGAGCTGCGCGATGGGTATCGTCATCAACCGCATCCCGCAACTGGGCAAACTCTCGGACAACGTCTGGTACTGCCAGGGCTACTCCGGGCATGGCATCGCCACCACCCACATCATGGGCGAGATCATGAGCCGGGCGATCAGCGGGCAGATGGAGCAGTTCGATACGTTTGCCGCGTGTCAGCACATTCGCGTGCCGATGGGCGATTTGCTGGGCAATCCGTTGTTGGCGGTGGGAATGTGGTACTACCAGATGCTTGAAAAATGGCGTTAATCGCACTGGCCTCTTCGCGAGCAAGCCCGCTCCCCCATTGAAATGCATTCAACCTGTGGAAGCAGGCCTGCTCGCGAAGGGGCCTGCATATTCACCGCTCGTCTCAATCTGGTAGCTGCTCGACAACAATTCCCAATCGCCGATAATCCTCGACACTGCCCGACGCCACGTGTCGCTCGGTGATCAGCGTGTGCAACCGATCACACCCCGCCACCACAAATGGCTCCACCGCGCCTAACTTGTCCGCCGTGGTCACCGCGATCACCCGCGCCGCACTGTCGAGCAACGCCTGCTTCACCGGCACCTCATCAAAATGCAGAGACGTAATCCCTACCTGCGGATGAATTGCACACACCCCGGTAAAGGCCAGATCTGCTTTTATCCCGGCCAGCATCCGTACCGCTTCATGGCCACCGGCCGACAGGGTATGCGGGTTCAATTGTCCACCAGCCAGAATCACCTTCACGGCCTTGAACCCGGACAAGGCAATCGCCGTCATCGGCGCCGCCGTCACCGCCGTAATGCGAATATCCGAGCGCAACGAGCGCGCCACTTGCAACGTGGTCGAGCCGGAGTCGAACAGCACAATCTGCCCATCCTCAACCTCTTGCGCCGCCCGTTGCGCTAACCGTACTTTCACCTCGTCGGTCTCGTCCAGCCGCGTGAAATAATCCTTGCCGGTGTCTTTCGGTCGCGGCAACGCACCGCCGTGCACCCGCTGCACCAGGCCGGCGTTGTCCAGTTCGGCGAGGTCGCGGCGGATCGTATCCTCGGACACCGCAAAATGCTGACTCAGCTCAGAGGCCATGACCTTGCCGTCACGTTCAAGGATCAGAAGGATTTTCTGTCGGCGCAGGGACGGGAGTTCAGAGCTGCTGTGATCGCGCATGGTTCTGCCTGTTTATGCTTGTAGTTGCAGGTTTGCCGAAACTAACCAAAGCCTCGGGCAAACACAAACCGGCGGGTATCAATTGTTTCGATCATTGGAATCAACAAGCCGAATTTTTTCTTTGCATTCAGCCTGTTCAGAATGGCCCCACTCTAAACAGGCTCAGGATGAACACCTTATGAATCTCAATTTCGCGTTTGCTTGCATGATCGTCGTGTCTTTCGCGATTGCCCTGGGCCACGGCTGAGGTATCAGACCGACGCAACCCGAGCCTTGCGCACAAACAGCGCGTGGGCCTTCTCCCAGAAGTTGCCGCCCAGCACAAAGAAGCTACCAACGAATATCAAATCACCGAGCAATTGCAGTTGCCAAAGATTGGGCCGCAGCCCCGGCCAGAAGTTATCGACATACGGCTCCAGAAACGAGACAAGCAACGGTAGGCAGAACATCACCACGCCCACTCGATGGCGCAGCGGCCCGACCTCGTCGGCCGGGGTTGGAATCATCCCCGAGACATAACCGCCAATCGTGCGCTTGAGTTCGGCGAATCCGGCCTTGCCCATCACCGCGATCACCAGCAGCAACAGTACCTTGTTGCTGATAAACAGCACTCCGGTCAGCGCCGCGACTTTCGAACCGGGCACATCAAGGGCCGCGGCCAACGGCACCATCAGCCACGAACCGAGCATCAGGCAGATAATCGCCACGCCGACCTTGAAGCGCCAGTTGGCGGTGGAGGTCGGTGTCACCGGATCTTGGGCTGTGTCCATGGTTGCGTACCTGTTTTGACGGGAGCCGTTGCCTGAAAAGCGTAGCAGCAGATTCGCCCGAACAGCCTGCAATACGCGGTCTATGCTCCAGTGATATTTGCGACCGGGGACACACGCAATGCCTGCAACGACAGCCCTGCTGATGCGGCCACGTCACCTGCTGATGCTCGGCGCCCTGAGTTTGAGCGGCTGCGTGCGCCTGGGGCCGGACTTTCAGACGCCGGGCGAAGCGTGGAGCAAGCAATGGAACAGCGCAGCGCTGGAGCAGGCCAGCGAACGTGCCGCCCAGCCGGATCTGCGCCAGTGGTGGCAGGTGTTCGCCGACCCCGTTCTCGACCGACTGATTGCAGAAGCCGACGCGCATAACAGCAGCCTTAAAATCGCCGGTCTGCGAGTGCTCGAAGCCCGCGCCCAACTGGGCATCGCCCAAAGCGGCCGCTACCCGCAACTGCAACAGGTAGGGGTCGACAGCCTCTACATTGACCGCCACCAGTCCGGCGGCAGCAACCCGCAGGATCTGCATTTCTGGCAACACAGCGCCGCGTTCGATATCGGTTGGGAACTGGATTTCTGGGGCCGCTTCAGCCGTGCCATCGAATCGTCCGACGCCAGTTACTTCGCCGCTCAGGCCAACTACGAAGACGCGCTGGTGCTGTTGCGCGCGCAAGTGGCCGACACCTATTTCTCCCTGCGCACCACCGAAGCCCGGCTGCGTGTCGCCCGGGAGAACGCCGTCCAGCAAAAGCGCAACTTCGAGATCACCGAAAAACTCTTCACCAGCGGCCAGACTGCCGAACTCGACCTGCAACAGGCAAAAACCCAATACCTCGGCACCCTGAGCAGCATTCCGGCGTTCGAAGATCAGCTACTGCGCACCCGTAACGCCCTGGCGGTGCTGGTCGGCCAGCCGCCCGGTGGCGCGGCGTTGCTGGCCGAACAAACCGGGCTGATTCCGTTACTGGATCGCGCGGTGCTGCAAGACGTCCCGGCCAATCTGCTGTTGCGTCGTCCGGATATACGCGCGGCAGAACTGAACGTCGCCGCGCAATCGGCGCTGGTCGGTGTCGCCGAAACCGATCTGTACCCGTCGCTGACCTTGCTCGGCAGCATCGTCTGGTCCAGCGATACCCTCGGCGCCACCCCGCGCAGCCTCGATCTGATCGGCGGCCCGAGCCTGCGCTGGAACATCTTCGATTACGGCCGTATCCGCAACAACGTGCGGGTACAGGACGCGCGCTTGCAGCAACTGATCGAAGCCTACCGCGACAAGGTACGCCAAGCCGCACGCGAGGCTGACGACGCCGCCAGCGGCCTGAGCAAAGCGCTGGAACGCGAACGCATTTTGCGCGAGGCCGAAGGCGCGGCGCGGCGTTCCCTGGCGCTGGCCAACACGCAATACCGCGAAGGTTATTCCGACTTTCAGCGAGTGCTCGATGCACAACGTGCGTTGCTCGAATTGCAGGACAACTATCTGGTCAGTCGCAGCAACGCCGTGAGCAACCTGATCGCCCTCTACAAAGCCCTCGGTGGCGGCTGGCAAAGCAACGCGCCGCCGATCGACGAGCCGACCCGACAGCAGATGCAACAACGCACTAACTGGGGCGATATGCTCAGCGCGCCGCCCGCCCAACCGGTGTATCCCCTTCCATCGCAGGTAAGCCGCCATGACTGACGCCGCGCCTCCAGCGCCCGCCCCCGCTCCAACGCCGGCCGATCCAGCGAAAAAAGGCATCCGCTGGGTGCTGCTGCTGATCGTGCTGAGCCTGGCCTGGTATCTGCTCGCCGACCGCTACACGCCCTACACCCAGCAGGCGCGGGTCGGTGCGTTCGTGATTCCGGTGGCGGCGGAAGTCGCCGGTCGGGTGATTCGGGTCAACGTGCGCAACAACCAGGATGTAAAGGCTGGCGATATCCTTTTCGAACTCGACCCGCAGCCGCTGCAAATCGCCGTAGACCGAGCCAAAGCCGATCTGGAATCGACCCGTCGACAGGTCGGCGCGAGCACGGCGGGTATCGCCTCGGCGCAGGCTTCATTACGGGCCGCGCAAGCCAATGAACTCAAGGCACGCCAAGACAATCAGCGGCTCGAAGGTTTGTACAAACAGGATCCCGGCACGGTGTCCGTGCGACTTCTTGAAGTGTCGCGGGCCAACCGCGAACAAGCCGTTGCCCAAGTCGCCGCCGCCCGCGCCGAAGTGCAACGCGCACAGGAACAGGAAGGCGGCAGTACGGACACCAACGCCCAACTACGCAGCGCGGCTTCTGCACTGGCCAAAGCTGAACTGGACTTGTCTAACACCCGCATCGGCGCACGCTCTGCAGGTTTGATCACCGATCTGCGCACCGACGTCGGCCAGTTCACCGCCGCCGGTAGCCCGCTGATGACATTGATCGCCATCCATGACGTGTGGATCAGCGCCGATCTCACCGAAAACAACCTCGGCCGCGTACAACCGGGCACGCCAGTGGCCATCGTTCTCGACGCATTGCCCGGTGAAGTCCTCGACGGTCGGGTGCGCAGCGTCGGCTACGGCGTCAGCGTCGGCCAGACTCCCGCGCCCGGCACCCTGCCGAGCATCCAGAACAGCCGCGACTGGCTGCGCCCGGCGCAACGTTTCCCGGTGATCATCGAGTTCTCTGAAGAGGCAAAGAAACACCTGATCGACAGCCGCGCGATCCGTGCCGGTGGCCAGGCGGAAGTCATGGCCTTCCCCACTGAAGGCAATCCGCTCAATCCGCTGGGGCGGCTGTTTGTCGGCCTGATGAGCTGGCTGTCGTATGCCTACTGAACGCAGCGTCCCGGCGCAACGGGCCTTGCGTCTGGCGTTCGGCACGGCGCTGTGCACCGCCGCCAGTTATGCGTTGGCCTTGCCGCTAGCGTTTATTTCACCGGTACTGGCGGCGCTATTGCTGGCCAGTTTGCCTCGGCCATTGCCACTAAAAGGCGCATTGGTGCTGGCGTTAGTTGCTGCGCTGACGACGAGTATTGGCCTGCTGCTAGTGCCCTTGCTGCGTTATTACCCGGTGAGCGGCGTGCTGTTGATCGGCCTCGGTTTGTTTCTGGTATTTCGCTTCGGTCTGCGTGGCGGCAATCCGTTGATCGTGACCTTTCTGGTGATCGGCATGACCATGATCTGCGCCGCCGGGTTTGCCGAATTTGATCTGGCTATGGCGGTGATTGGTGCGCTGGTCAAAGGCTTGTTACTGGCGGTCGCGGTGGTCGGTGTCAGCCACGCGGTGTTCCCGGAACGACCCGACAGCCCCGTTCCACCCAAACCGCCCACCTTGCCCGACGACGAAGTCCCGCGCGTGGCGCTGCGCGCCACCCTGATCGTCATGCCGACGTTTTTACTGGCTCTGAGCGACCCGGCCAGCTACCTGCCGATCATCCTCAAAGCCGTCAGTCTCGGCCAACAAACCTCTACCCCCAACACCCGCCACGCCGGGCGCGAACTGCTCGGCTCGACCCTGCTTGGAGGCTTGCTGGCTGTGCTGCTCTGGTGTGGTTTGAGCCTGTTCGTGCATGTGTGGATGTTCTTTCTGTGGACGCTGCTGTTCGGGCTATGGCTGGCGCGCAAGCTCTATCGCCTGAGCCCGACAACGTTCAGCCCCGGTTTCTGGCTCAACACCCTGGTGACGATGATCATCCTGCTCGGCCAATCGGTGCAGGACAGCGCGGCAGGCAAAGACGTCTACAGCGCCTTCGCCGTGCGTATGGGCCTGTTCATTCTGGTGACGCTCTACAGCGCGTTGATGATGCACCTGCTCGCAGCGCACAAACCTCAGCGTCAAGGCGTGACCTGATAGCCGCGCCCTTGCAGGCACCCGGTGTAGGTACTGGAACTCGCCGCCGCATTGGTCTTGCTCTGTGCGCGCCGATCCTGACGCTGCCGCGCACCACCGACCACAGCGCCGGCGGCAGCCGATTGCCCGGCGCGGTTTTGCCGGTAATCCTGTTTACGGTTGTCGTCCACCGCATCGTAAAACTCGTCATGTTGACGGCCGCGCACCTCAGCCGCTGTTGCACCGGCCGCAGCACCCACCGCAGCGCCCTTCAGACGACCGCCGGTTTGTGGGGTTGATGTCGTCGAGGTCGAGGCAACGGAGTGGCAGTCGTTGATGTCGATCTGGGTTTGTTGCAAGGTCTGACCCTTGAGCGGGACGACGGATTCGGCGCTGGCTTGAGTGGTGAAGATGGCAGCGATCACGAGTGGGACGAACGTTGTGCGATTCACGATTACCTCCGGCGGGCCTAGGGGTGGCTGTGAGGCGGGGTAATCAGGGAGTGTAGTTCAATGTGTTCGAGGAGGAATGCTTAAGAGGAGAGGATACTGACCTCACCGTTATGGAATCAGTGGCTCGCACTCGCCGTTATGGATACCATCCCGACACCCTCAATTTCGCCGATCACGGATCTCGATGCGTCGTTTACTCAGCCGAATCGCCGCACTCATCCAGCCTGAGGCAAAGCCATTTTTTGCCGGATACAGCCTAAAGGTCCTGCAGTCGTACTTTGTGACGCCGTTGTCGGTCGCCAGCCTGCCAAACCTGCCGATGATGACGTCGCTGGAGCAATCCGGAGTATCCGCCTGTTACCTCTCACTTCTGACTGAAAAAAACGACGTCAGCCGTTTCCGGCAGTGGGTCGACTCGTCCTTCCAAAAGGCAAGGGAAAGCACATTCAACGGCCTGCGCACCTTTGAATATGAGGAAGTCTTGAGCCAGGAGCGCTTGATTTTCTTCACCGCCAACCAAGCGTTCAACACGGTCACGATTCATTTAGTGACTAACAGCGCGAGGTTCCTCGACTTGCTGAACCACGAAAAACTCGCTGTCCCCCCACCGTGGGTTGCCTTCGAAGGTTACAACCCCTCGTGGTGGGGAGGCAGTATGCAAGGAGCCCAGGGTTTCTATAACGACGGTTATTTCCTGCCGTTTTTTACTCGCTTGAGTGACGCTGAAAAACAGCGCTACTACGCAAGATTCAATGCCAGCGCCGCGTGGATCGAACAACTGGAGTTGATGTACGGCGACGATTGATTCGTTCAGGCCCCCTCCCGTACTCGCCGCACCTGCACCCACAACGCCGGCGCAAAATGCAGCAGCACCATCCGCGCCAAGTGGTGAGTGAGGATAAACACCACATTCAGCCCGCCCGCAAACGCGACAATCGCAATCGTCTCGATCGCCCCCGGCATGTACGCCAGCCATAGCGACAACGGATCGCTGCCGAGCAATCGCGCCGCCACTTCGGCAAATGCCGCCGCCACCACGATCATCAACCCGACCGACACTAGTGCCGTGCGGCCATGCAGCCCCAATTCCTTGAAGCCCAAACCCTGAAACCGCGAACCGATCCGTACACCGAGAATCAGCGCCGCCAGATTCAAGCTCCAGCCGGGCATGTGAAAACCGTGCAACCAGCCTGCTTTTACAAAGACTGCGGTGATGATGATCGCCGTGAGCATGAAGGGCGCCGGCACGCCGATCACCAGCAGCAATCGACCGAGCACGACGCTCAAGCCGATTACCGAGCAAACCGTCAACGCCATGCCGGTGGTCAACGGATCGCTTTCAACAGCAGCCACCGACACCGGCCCCGGAATCAAAAAGCTCACCAGCACCGTGATCAGCAGTAACCGCATCAGATGCACGATGATGACTTTGCTCGACGCCTTCTCCGACTCCAGCAGATCAAACACCGCCGCCAGCGCCCCCGGATACACCGCGAGTAGCGCATCCGTGCGATTCCACCCTGCCCCACGCGTCAGCCACCAACCGGCCAGGGCGATCTGCACCGTCAAGCACAGCAGCAACACGCCAAGGCTGGGCAACATGGTCGACGCCGTTGCGCTGTCCCACGCTTCGAACATCAGCCCGGTGGCGATGCCCAGCGTGACTTGGATGTAGCCCAGCCCATAAGGCGTCGCGGGGGCGAAACCCGATTTCGTCACGACCAGCGCAGTAACGAGGATGGACCCTAGCAGCAACCCATGCGGCACACCGAGGGACTGCAACACGGCGCCAAAACCGGCGGCGATCAACAAACACAGAATGGATTTCATATTCGCCTTCCTGGCTATTCAAATGGCTTAAGCGCGCAACCGTCCAATCGCGCGCCGATACTTCTCGATCCGTTCCAGATCCTCCCAACTCGGCGAGGCGATCCGCGACAGGTCGCTGTTCTCTTCCAGATCCGCCAGTTTCACCACCCGGCCAATCGGGTTCTGCGCCGCGCGATCGACGAAATCCTCATAGGACTCACCCGGTACTTTGGTTACCGACGCAATAGCCGTCAGCACCTCCTCGCTGAAGCCTTCCGTGCGCAAATGATCCAGGCTGATATCGCAATCCTCGACCACATCGTGCAGCACCGCGACGATGCGTTCTTCCAGCGTGGTCATCCGCAACATCACTTTCAGCGGATGCAGAATGTATGGTGCCCCGCCCTTGTCCACCTGCCCGGTGTGCGCGGTGGCGGCGATGGCGATGGCGCGTTCGAGTGTCTGGGTCATGGGGATTTCCTCGGGTTAGACGCCGTAACGGCCGCCGACGTGGATGTTGCGTTTGAGCCAGCCGCCAATCGCTTTCAACCGACCGACCGGCTCGGCGTGTTGCTTGAGAATCATGCCAACTAACGTCGCCTGATCCGCACCAGGATGTGCATCGATCAACTCAGCGACCCAGGCACAATCAGCCTTCTTCAAATGCTCGCGCCACTCACCGGGCCAGGCCTCCAGCTCATACAGCGCCAACCAGCGCGCACCGCCCTGCCCACCATGCCCTCCGGCCGTCGACTGTTCGAAGCAGAAAGGCGTGGACGCTCGGGACAGGTCGATGTTGAAAATGTAGACGTCGTGGGTTGGGTGCTGCGACGTGGGGGCGTTATTGCGGCTGCCGATTTCGATCATGCGCGGATCCATCCGTGGCGGGGCGTTACAAACTGTTTCCTGCATACCATCACGGATTCACCTCGCCATGGCAAATCAAAAATAAGCCGAATCGGGACAATCAATGTCCGATCACGCTTAAAAATTTCCGCCCTGCACATAGGCCGTCCATGAACTTTTCTTTAAAATGATGTCAATGTGATATCGCCGTTTGTCTTTGGTCATGCGGCATCACTCAGCGTCAGGCTGTTTCCTGACAATCATGGAAGTACCCCCGATGAGACTGATTCTCGTGATGTTATTGATGTTGAGCGGCTACGCGCACGCCGGTTGTGAAAACATCAAAGACGATGACCAACGCAACTATTGCAAGGCCAAGGAAGGCTGGGGTGGCTGCCAGAACATCAAAAATGATGACATGCGCAACGCCTGCAAATCCGAAGCTGAAGGTAGCGATAGCTGTGGGAACATCCGCGACGATGATCAGCGCAATCTCTGCAAAGGCAAGAGAGGCATCGACAGCTGCACGAACATTCACGACGATGACCTGCGTAACTTGTGCAGGGCACAACAAGGTCGGGGTGGCTGCCAAAACATCAAAAACGATGACATGCGCAGAGACTGCAGAGCCACGACCAATGGCTGATGGGTGCCACCGACGCCACTGCCCCCAATAGTCGTTCCGGCCCGGTCATCTCGCGAGTAATGTTTGCCCGCCTCTGGCACGAGGCGGGCACTCGGGATTGACCGCTCGGTATACTCCCCCGCCATGCTTGCCCCGCATCACGCCTCAACCTGGAAAGGACTCCGATGAGCAGTATTCCACTCTCCGAACAAATGGGCGCAATGGCCTTGGTCGATGAGTTGCGCCATCAGCAGAAACAGGTTCAGGAACACCTCGATCTGCCGCGACGCCGAGCCGAAATTGCCGAGCACATTCGCACCTATTACCAGAACCACAACATCGTGTTCGACGACAACCTGATCGAACAAGGCGTGCGTCAGGTGTTCGCGCGTCGTCTGCTGCTGGAAATGCCGCCCGTGGGTGCAATCGACACCTGGCTGATCAACTCGTTAGTCCGGCGCTCCGGTGTGATCAAAACGCTGCGAACCTCTGCCATGGTGCTATTGGTCATTGCCTTCGCGGTCTACAAATTCACCAGCCCGACGGTTTACAGCCCGGCCGAAGTGAGCGAGGTCAGCACCGACGCCGCGATTGTCCGCGATGATCGCAAAAAGCTGTTCCAGGAGGTGGACAAGCAGCGTGGCGCCGTAGAGGCCCTGGCTCGCAGGCTGGCCGAACAACCGGACCCGCAGGCCAGCGTATTGCTGCAGCGCGCCCGAAGCGCGCTGCCGGCTACCGACGTACGCACGTCTATCGGTCTTTCCGAACCCGTCACATCAGCAAACGCAGCCGCGATCGAAATCCGGGTCAAAGAACTCAAGGAGAGCCGGTATGCAGTCAACCGGTCTCTGTACGAAGTTGAAGGCAATGTGAAGTATGCCGGACGTATCCTCGACACTCGCAATGACCTTAAAGCAATGCTGCAAGACCCGAAATTTGCCCTCGGGATTGCCCACTCCAGCAATCTGGACCAGCGCCTGGCGGAAGTCGACCAGTTGCTCAAGCAAGTCAACGGCTACGACAGTAACCAGGATGCACAAGCGGCGTACAACGATCTGCGTGGCGATCTCTGGAACTATGAACAAGACATGCTCAAACTGCAGTCCATGCGCTACCGCTCGCTGAAAGAGCGCATCACCTCCCGCTGGGTACCGGATGAAATCCGGACCCAGTTGCGCAGAAAAGTCGAAGTCATCCACCAGCTCCTGGAAGTCGGTGACTCGATGGCCGCCGAGCGAAAAATCAATCATCTGATCAGTTCGATGAAAGATGCAGGCTACTGGCGCCGCTGGGGTGGTTCGGGAGAATGACAGATTGAAAAGAACGCCCCCCATGAGCAGCACCGCACTCTCCGAGCAACTGAAGGCGATGGCGTTCATCGACAAGCTGCGCCATGAGCAAAAGCAGATTCAGGATCATCTGGACTTGCCCAGCCGTCGCGCGGACATCGCCGAGCGCATCCGCGCCTACTACATCAGCAACGCCATCGAGTTCGATGACAAATTGATCGAACAGGGTGTGCGGCAGTTTTTCGCCCATCGCCTGATGCTGGAGATCCCGGCACTCAATGGATTCAATACGTGGTTGGTCAAGTGGCTCAACCGCCGCGGCGCTTCGCCGGCGAGCGTCAAACCGGCAGACATACGCCTGGCACCACTCATTCTGCTGATCCTGTTATCCAGTGCGCTGATCCTGTGGGCGAATCACCACTATAAGGATGCCGGGAGAGTTGACAACATCGTCAAAAATGCCTGGGCGATGCGCGACAAAAGCTTCGAGTTGAACAAGCAAGTGCAGTCAATAACCAAACGTCTCGCGGTGTTGCGCAAGAGCAACGCCGAACACCCGAGCGCGAACATCGGCCGTTTGCTCCAGCATGCGCAGTCCAGAATGCCAACCAGCGCTTTCCGCACGGACCTTGGTGTGGATATAAAAATCACCAAAGACAATCTGGACCTGGTGGAATCGCAGTTCATGACATTCAACGCGCAGCAACGGCGGTTCGACACCGACTCTGACCTAATCTACAACGACATGAAGTATGCCGGTGCAATCATCTGGATGCGCCAGACCCTGCGTGACATCCGCCAGGACCCGAAGAATGTCGCCAGGATCGAACAATCCAGCAGTCTGAAACAGCGACTGACACTGCTCGGGCAACAGCTTGAGCGCATCAACAACGAGAAGACTTACGGCGATGCGTTCTCCACGTTCCGAGATATCGACGATGAGCTGTTTGGCATCGGTCAATAAACCACCGACTGCCTGGCCACCCTCACGAAAGGACACCTGATGCGCAGCATTTCACTCTCGGAACAAATGACGGTCGTAGCCCTGATCGACGAACTGCGGTATCAGCGCAAACTGGTCCAGGAGCACCTCGACCTGCCCCGCCGCCGCGCAGAGATCGCCGAGCGCATCCGTGCCTATTACCTGAGCCAGGACCTGCCCGTGGACGACGACCTGATCGAACAGGGCGTGCATCAGTTCTTTGCCCGCCGTTTGATCCTCGAAACGCCGCCAACCCATCTTGTCAGCTCGTGGCTGATCAGGACGTTGGTTAGTCGGCAGGCGCTGGCCGGCCGCGTCCGACGCATGCTGCCTCGGTTCGGGATCCTGCTCCTGCTGGGCGTCGTGCTGGGGGTTGGCGTGCTGTTGCAAAAGCAGTGGGCTTCCGGCGGGGACGATCTGAAGATTCTTGAAGTCAAATTAGCTGCACATGGCTTGTCCGGCAGTCTGCGCGATCAGAACACAGCGCTTGAGAAGCTCCGGACGCTGTTCGCAAAGGTTCAGCGCGAAAACGCACAACAGCCGGACGAGACAGCGACCCGCCTGCTCCAGCGTGCCGAACAGAAACTCCCGGCTCGCGGCCTGCAGACCGATATCAGCAGTAACACCCCGGTAACCCGCGATAACGTCCTGGCCTTGGACTCGCAGATCAACGACCTTGACCGGCAACGTCTGCAATTGAATCGGGACACCTACGCGGCTGAGCAAGACATCCAGCGCGCCAGCGGTATTCTCGGCACACGCCGAAAGGTCCAGGAATTACTGAAGGATCCGAAACGTGCCGCCGCCATTGCCCAATCGAGCAACCTCGATGAACGCCTGGCCGAGATTGATCAGGCGCTGAAAAACATGGATGACAATCAGGGGACGGCGTATGCCGCTTACTCGGAGCTGTCGCGTGACCTGTTCGGCGACACCAGTCTGTTGGACTTGCAGACCAGTCGCTTCCAAGGCTTGCGGGCACGGATTGAGCGCAAAGAGTTTCCAGCAGAACTACGCGAATCCTTGCAGTCGCGCCTGCAGGAAATCGAAGCCGACCTGAAAAAGGGAAACTCGAACGCCGCCGAGACAAAAATCACTCAGACACGACAAAAACTCAGGGCAGCAGGCTATTGGTCGCTGTATTGACCAGCCCGACCTTCAGCCTGCAATTTCTTCCCTTGACCGCGACTCAACAGGTACTGCAATGACCTCAACCACCCAGAACCAGGCGTCATCGACCGCCAGACAGACGCCGGCGCACAGTGCCAAAGACTACGAAGACATCCGCCAGGAATGCAGGGAAAAACTGCGCGCCTACAGTGAAAACGAAGCCTATGTCTTCCTGCGTGATCGGGCCTATCGCACCGACCAATACGCGTTCGGTTTTTTCCAGCGCTGGCTCGACGGCCTGCTAGCCAAACGCATCAACTACGCTGGCAATCGCCAGAACGAGTTGATGCTGTTGGCGATGCAGGCGCGCAATGAAGAGCTGCACGGCAAGCCGCCCGCTGAGCGTTAATGCCTGCCCACACCCAGAACAGACGACACCACGTAAGGACACTCGATGACCAACTACCTCGAACGGGCACTCACTGGTCTGCGCACGATTGGCATCAACCTGTTTCAACCCGTTCACGATGCACCGGTGCTGGTACTGCTCGAGCACGTTGCTCAGTACGACAACAGCAAAGTCACCGCCATCGCTTCGGTACTGCAGCAGTCGACCGCGTTCAACAGCATGGTCCGCGAGCAGATTGAAGGCATGGACATTTCCACGCGCTTCATGGACATCACTCAGCGCTTCAGCTCGATCCGTGAAGACGCTTCTGCCATGGCCGAATGGATGGACGACGGCCGCCTCGACACCCTGGAAAAACTCAAGCTGAGCTGGATGAACCTGCGCCGCGGATCGATTCCCAGCCGCTTCAATGACATCCGCGAGAGCTACTTGCAGGTGTGCAAATCGGCCAATGAACAGATTACCCGGGAAAGCGTGGTGCTTGAGGCGTACATGGATTTCCGGATGGCAATGAAAGCCGCCGAAGTCGACGCCCAGCAAGTTTTGGCAGTGGCCGGCAAGGCGCTAGAGCAACGCACTCAGGCGCTGAACGACGCCGGCGCTCAGGTCACCGCTGCCGACACCGCCGAGCCGGCCCGGCGCGCCAGCCTGGAGTTGCAACGCGATGAAGCCGTTCGCGCCCTGCAGGATGAAGACAAGCGCTACCAGATCGTCAAAGACATCGCCGATGACCTCAAGGTCGGGTACAACACCGCTGAAATGGTGTTTGCCCGGATCAATCAGGTGCATGTGATCAAGGAGCGCCAGTACCAGCGCATGGTCTCGTTCTTCTCCACCAACGAAGTGGTACTGACCGGCCTCGCCGTATCCTTCACCAGCAACAGCGGCCTGGCCGAAGCGACCCACACACTCAATGCCACCACCGAAGGCATCAGCAAAGGGCTCGAGGCGTTGGGCTCTGCCGGCAATCAACAGATCGAAGCGGCGGTCAAAGCCAGCTACGGCTCGACCATCAGGGTCGATTCGGTTCGTGCACTTGCCGATGCGACCCTGAGCTTCCAGACCGAGATGCAAAGCCTGACCGACAGCTACCGTACCGAATCAAGCAATGCCGCCCGTGACATTGCCGATGCAGTGGAAGATGCCAAGCGCAAGTTTGCAGCGCTGCTGAGCAAGGCTGTCTGACGTTTCCAATGCAAAAACGCCGATGCCCGCCGGGGCATCGGCGTTCATGTACGTCGCATGACGTTGAAGGTTTACGCACATGAAAAAGGGACACCATTGGGTGTCCCTTTTTTGCCTTTGGAGCAAACAGATCAGTCAACGTTTCATGGCTTCGCACTGGTTGCGCAGGTCCCCATTGCCGATGCTCGCACAGCTACTGCCCTGCTTCGCTTCGCAGAAGGCGCGCTGATCACGATCCCCGATGCTGGCACATGAACCGCCTTTCTCCGCTTCGCAGGCCGTACGCAAATCGTAATTGTCGATGGAATAACAACTAGCGCCTTTCTTGGCGTCGCAATAGGCGCGCTGGTCACGATCCTCGATACCAGCGCATGAACCGCCCTTCTCCGCTTCGCAGGCCGTGCGCAAATCGTAATTGTCGATGGAATAACAACTGCTGCCTTCCTGCGTGGCCTGGCAATAGTTGCGTTTGACAGGATCACTGATGCTGGCACAACTGGCGGAAACGTAACCGCTGAACATCAATAACATTGCAAGAATCAACTTCATCTCACACTTCCTTGGGTTGCCAGGAAACAGCCTGGCACTGGTTGATGCAATCAAAACCAGATCAGCGCTTCATGGCTTCGCACTGATTGCGCAGGTCAGAATCATGGATGCTCGAACACGTGCTGCCCTTCTTCGCCTCACAAAATGCACGCTGATCGCTGTCATGGATGCTGGAGCAGGTACTGCCTTTCTCAGCCTCACACATTGCGCGCAAATCCGAATCATGAATGCTGGAACATGTGCTGCCCTTTTTCGCCTCGCAGTAAGCACGCTGGTCGCTGTCGTGAATGCTCGAACAGGTACTGCCCTTCTCGGCTTCACAGGACGCTCGCAAATCACTATCCCGGATCGAGGAGCAGGTACTGCCTTCCTGCGTGGCCTGGCAATAGTTGCGTTGATCGCTGTCACTGATGCTGGAACAACTGGCAAACGTGTAACCGCTGAACATCAATAACATCGCAAAAATCAGTTTCATCTCACACTTCCCTGGGTTGCCAGGAATCAGCCTGGCACTGCTTGATCCATTCTCAATGAGCGTCGCGACACGCCATCAAATTGACATCGCTTTTTAGGAAAGTTCAAACAGGCAAATAAGATCCGCGCAGATTTTTGAGTCTGAAAAACGCGTAGGAAAACACCACCTGTGGCGAGGGAGCTTGCTCCCGCTGGGCTGCGAAGCAGACCCAACACCGGCCAGTCCTTTTCTCCAGGTCAACCGCATGCGCCGGAATACGCCGACTGCGTCGCCGAGCGGGAGCAAGCTCCCTCGCCACAGGGTTGGGTTGGCGTCCTACAGGTCGGTTGTGGTGGCTGAAATGGCTGACTAGAGTGGTGTCGTCGCTAACTAAATTAGCGATAGGGTTTCGCAGCCCTTAAGATTGACACCTTGTTCCGTCAAGTTCGGCCGACTCCCGGCTGTCCACGTTTTATGGCGGTTGTGCGTGGGAGACCTCCGGGTCTGCCGGGTCATGGTGTTTATCCTCCGGTCTGCGAACCCGCGCATAGCTGCCACCCTTTTGTTTCGCAGCACAATGGTGGCAATTCCTCTTTGCCAAGGATTAACACCATGACGACGCAAACACCGCTCCACCACTACGCGCACATGTCCCACCCCGCCACCGACCACCCTGTCCTCCTGATCGACGCCGATGCCCCATTGCGTGAACTCCACGCCTGCCTCGCCGAACGCCTCAACGCCGTCCTCAAATACCTTGACCTCATCGCCTGCACCAGCCTCCCCGATTACGCCGAACATGACATCAACACTGTGACCAACATCGCCAGGATCATGGTGCAGGACGTGAGTGATGTGTTTCGGGTAATCGAGCAGCGAGGTTTCGACGCGCCAGCCTGATAACCAACACATTGCCAAAGTGCCAACTTCATAAACGCCCGGTCATCCAACCAGCGATAACGTCGTTGGCACTTGGGAATAATCACCTCCTGACTTCCGCGCCCCTTGTAAGACGCGTCTGAACTTCACCAATAGCGAACCAGCGCCTCACTGTCCCGGCTTTAGTTGACGGTTACTCTTCAAACAAGAGTTTTCCAGTCAATAAGGCAGAGCTTCCATGGCCAACCACAGCTACATGAGCATTACCGGAAACCGTCAAGGCTTGATCTCCGCCGGTTGCTCCGACACAAACTCAATCGGCAACAAATGTCAGTTAGGCCACCTCGACGAAATCATGGTCCTGGCCTATTCCCACAACATGACCACCGGCAATAACGGCGGCGTCACTGCCGACCGTGGCAAGCACTTGCCGATCATGATCACCAAGAACATCGACAAATCCTCACCACTACTGTCCGCCGCACTTCATGAGCGTGAAGTGCTGGACTGCACCCTCTTCTTCTACCGAACCTCACCCGCTGGAACACAGGACAAGTACTTCAAAATCCACATTGCCGGCGCAAAAATCGCCCACATCAACCTCCAGGTTCCCCACGCCATCCACTTGAACGACGCACAGCCTCAAGAATTGGTGTCATTTACTTATCGCGAAATCAGTTGGACACACCTACAGGCGGGCACGTGCGGTTTTAGCCGTTGGGGAAATGAAGATGAATGAGGATTCGTGTGACATCAACGACGTTACCCATGCCGCTTCAGACCTTATTGCCTTTGGGTGCCATTTAGGCGCAACCCAATTGTACGACAGCTTCGCGCAACTAAGATTTAGCGAGATTATTGTTGGTTTTGCGAATGAAGTTATCGGGGCAGTTAATGATGGCATTGTTAGTGCCAAGCAAGGGTTGCAAGCACTTAAAGAGGAACACGCCGACTTATCAAATAAAATATTGTTCTACGCCCAGAACGGTGTGGGTGCTGCGGCGGGGATTATGCAGATTCAAACAGGCGCTATCGTAATTGCGAGCACGCGCGGTGGAGCCATGCCATTAGGTGTACTTTATTATGCGCATGGCGCAAACAACGTTTATGAAGGGGTAGGAAATATCTACAATGGCCCGACCGAGCCAGCGTTAGTGGGACCTATCCGAAAAGGTTACCAAGCTATTTCTGGCGACATTTCCACCGGAAATACACGCTATTACCTTGTAGACCTCAGCCTTTCGGGAATAGGAGTTTTTTTTCCTGTCCGCAAGACTGGCTCGATAGAGCTTTTCAACCGAGACCCCTTAAATTATGAGCGCGCATTTAAAAGCGCGGGAAAGCTAGCACTTTCACTTGAAATACTGGCCGACATGATTACGATCAAAAATATCAAAGACGCCACAGACACCAAATAGTATTCAGACAGATTTCATTGAACGTTTATGGAGAAAAATGTAGGCAATCACAAATCCCGAACCCCCAACAATTCCGCGATAAAAGTTTGAAAACATGGGCGACTCGCCAACGACAAGATCATACATCTGAATAGCTACCTCCGCGCAGAACACAGAAGACATGAAGCTAAAACAACAGACAACCAGCCACGGGGTTTTCCGAATAAGAAAAGGGCGCTGAAGAACTTTAAGAATCAATTCGAAAAACAAATAACGAAAATTCAAAATCAACAAGAAAACAAATAACACAGCCCTGACAATATACCCGACAAATTCATCTAGCTGGAGCATTTTTTCAAATTCATACACCAACAATACTGCATAAAAAGCCGAAATAGCGAAACTTGCGAAACACAGCTTTATAACAACATACACCTTTACTAAAATCCCCATCAACAAGAACCACCTTAGTCTATATTGCTAGCATTCAGAATGCACAGCCCACACTCCGATCCCAAAAACACAAAAAACGTCTAACAATATACATACTCACAAACCATCGAGCGCCACACAAAAAACATCATCATTACACACTCATACTTTCCTTACACCGCTATGCGAATCATCCTACGAAATTTTCCTAGCGCCTAAAAAACCCCTAAAAAACAAATAAACCCTAATAAGGGCCACCCATAAAAATCGATACACGAGCAAAAAAAATCCGACACCCAAACAGGTATCGGATCATTCAAAACTCACAGAAATTGAACACTTACACCAATCAAAAGCTAGCAGGCGTATTCGCACTAATTATCTCAGCCTCATCCGCCCCGATATTCCGAAACTTATGCGGCAACGTCGTAGGAAAGTAATACCCATCCCCGGCATTCAAAACACTCACCGACCCATCCACGGTCAACTCAACAGTCCCCCGCGTAACAAGCCCGCACTCCTCACCTTCCGCATGCACAATCGGCTCTTCCCCGGAGCTCGCGCCCGGTGCGTATTGCTCGCGCAGCAAGCGCATCTGCCGGCTCGGCACGGAGGCGCCGATCAGCAGCAGGCGCAGGCCATGGCGGCCCAGATCGGGCTGTTCGTTGGCGCGGAAGACGTATTGATGTTCACGCGGGGGCTGGTCGAAGGTGAAGAAGTCAGCCAGGGACATCGGGATGCCTTCGAGCAGCTTTTTCAGGGAGCTGACGGAGGGGCTGACGCGATTCTGTTCGATCAGGGAGATGGTGGCATTGGTCACGCCGCTACGCCGGGCCAGCTCGCGCTGGGAGAGTTTGTAGCTTTCGCGTACTAGTTTGAGTCGAGAACCCGTATCCATGACTGCCTTATGTGAGAACGACTTAAGGGCGATGGGGGTGGGTGGCGGGTGCCGCGCAGGTCGCGCGGATCACGTTGCTCCCGTGTCCCGGAACCGTGAAAGGCGGCTATTAAATCACGTTTGGTGGTGTTGCTCAGCAGGTTCGATGGATGGTGGGGGAAATGAGCCTGCCGGGCTTTAATTCTGAGTAAACACAGAACCTGTGGAAGCGGGCTTGCCAATGCTGAGGCCAGCCCAATCACCACAAAACCATATCGAAGAAGTATCACCACCGCGCCCAATTAATATTGTACGAATCCAAGCCCTGCTTCCAATACTCGACCTCAGCAGCCACCCACCCGGGCCGGATGCAACCAGGCGAGGGAATGCGCGTGCCTTGCGCATAGAAATGGCCGATTGCCCGGGACGTGGATGCCGAGAGCCGAAAGGCTCCCTTCCCCGCTATCAGGAGATCGACTTCAATGATCATCGATATCAGTTGCTATCCCACCGATCTGGTGGACCTCGCCTGGAGGCATGACGGTGACCCCTTCACCGGCGAGCGTCTGCTGGAGATGATGGATGGCCCTTACATGGTCAACGGCAAGCCTCGCCGCATCGACAAAGCCTTCATCCAGCCGCCGCAGGGCAACACGATTTACACCTGGACCGACGGCGACCTTTCGGGCCGTGAATCCATCGACGCCTACATGGCTTACACCCTGAAAATGGTGCAGACCTACCCGGACCGTTTCATTGGCTGCTTCGTCTACAACCCGCGCTGCGGCGTGGAAAACGGCGTCGAGGCGATTGAGCGTTACGTCAAGGAACACGGCTTCAAGATGGTCCAGATGCAGGCCAACATGCACGCCTACCGTCCCGACCGCGCACTCGACTGGGTGCGTCCGTGCTTCGAGAAATGCGCCGAGCTGGGCATTCCTGTGAAGCTGCACACCGGCGACGGGCCTTACAGCATCCCGTCGGAATGGGTGCCGATGATCAAGGAGTTTCCCAACGTCGATTTCATCATGGCTCACTTCGGCGTGCAGACCGGCGGCGTTTACGTATTCGAACCGATGCAATGGGCGATGGAGTTGCCCAACGTCTACTGCGAGTCCGGTTGGTGCCTGCAATCGCGCATCGTCGAGTTCGCCAAGGTCCTGCCAACGCACAAGATCCTGTTTGGCACCGACACCCCGCCGAACGAACCGGGCATGTGGCTGCGCCTGCTCGAAGTGTTGTGCCACGAGCCGCCACAAGGCCTGAACCTCGACGAGGACACCCTCGAAGAGTACCTGGGCAATAACACTGCGCGGATGATCGGCCTCGAGCCCACCCCGCCGCCCCGTTCCGTTTCCGAAGCAGAGGCGCAACTCAAGCGCCCCGTCACCACGCAACTGGCCAGGAGCTGAACCGATGATCATCGACACCCATCTGCACCCCACCAACCTGGTCGACGAGGCCTGGCGCCACACCGGCGAACCGTTCACCGGCGAGCGCATGCTCAAGTTGATGGACGGCCCGTACATGATCAACGGCAAACCGCGCCGCATCGACATGGGTTTCATCCAGCCGCCACCGGGCAACACCGGTTATCGCGACGGCAACCGCCGGGGGCGTGAGGGCGTGCGCGACTACATGTCGTACATCGCCGAGCTCTGCATGAAGTACCCGGACCGCTTCATCGGCAACTTCAACTTCAACCCGCGCTGGGGGCCGGAAAACGGTGCGGCAGAGCTGGAATTCCACATCAAGGAATACGGCTTCAAGATGCTCAAGCTGCACGCCAACATGCACGGTTACCGCCCGGATCGGGCGCTGGACTGGTTGCGTCCGGCGATGAAGGTCTGCGCCAAGTACAACATCGTCGTGCTGATCCATACCGGCGACGGTCCGTACACCATTCCGACGATGTTCTACCCGATCATCCGCGAGTTCCCGATGGTCAATTTCATCATCGGCCACTTCGGCATCCAGACCGGCGGCAACTATTCGTTCGAAGCGTTCTGGATGGCCATGGACACGCCGAACGTGTACTGCGAATCCGGCTGGTGCTTCCAGTCGCGGATCGTCGAGTTTGCCAAGGAGTTGCCGCGCAACAAGATCGTGTTCGGCACCGACTCGCCGCCAAACGAACCGGGCATGTGGCTGCGTGAGCTGGAGGTGCTGTGCTCACCGGCACCGCAAGGCTTGGGCATTGATGAGGATCATTTGGAGGACTACCTGGGCAATAACATCGCCAGGTTGTGCGGGATCGAACCGACGCCACCGCCCAAGGATCTGGTTGAGGCCGATATCCGCCTCACCACCACGTATCTCTAGGTACTCGCACATTCCAATGTGGGAACAGTGTCACAGCAGGCAAAACAGCGACTTTACAGGCACGAAGATGACCCGGCGTTCGCTCGACCGGCAGGCCAACGGCTTGTCGATCGAACGCCCTCTCAGCCCTGGGTGCCTGCTTTTTAAAAGGTGAAACCATGACCCGTTCGACGCTCGGCGACTCTCAGGACTTTCACGTATTCATCGACGCCTATCGCCGTGAGTACCCGGACGATGTGCTGACCATCACCCAACCCCTTTCTGCCGATCAGGACGTCACCGCCCTGGTCGATGCCCTCGCCGCTCAGGGCCGCGATCCATTGCTGGTCTGCGAAAACGTCGGCGACCTCAAGGTGCCGGTGGCGACCAACCTGTTCGCCTCCCGCACCCGCATCGCCAGACTGTTCGGCGTCACCCCAGCGCAATTGCACGACACCTTTCAGACCCGCGCCAACCAGCCGATCGCGCCACGTTACGTGGAAACCGGCCCGGTCCTGGATGAAGTCTTCGAAGGTCAAGCGCTGGATCTGGCGCTGCTGCCGATGCTCAAGCATTTCGACAGTGATCGCGGCCCGTACATCACCAACGCGATCATCATCGCCGAGGACCCGCTGACCGGCATCGCCAACATGAGCTATCACCGTTCAATGCGTCATGCTCGCCAGGCTCTAGCCACCAGCCTGCATTCACGCGGGCATCTGTGGCGAATGCTGCAGACCGCCCGCGAGCGTGGCGAAGAATTGAGGGTGGCGATGGTGGTCGGCGCGCACCCGTTGTTCATGCTTGCCGCCGCGGCACGTCTGCCCTACGGCAGCGATGAGCGCGCCGTCGCTGGTGGACTGTTCGGCGCTCCGCTGGAGCTGGTCAAAACGCCGCGCTACGGCATCGGTGTGCCGGCCTGCGCCGAATTCGTTCTCGAAGGCGCCATCGACCCGGCGGCCTACGCCGAGGAAGGCCCGTTCGGTGAGTTCAGCGGTTATTCCTCTGATCGCTCGACCAACAACGTGTTGCGCGTCGACACCCTGCTGCGGCGCAAGGACGCCTGGCTGGTGGACGTCATGGGCGGCCGCTATGCCGAACACCTGACGCTGGCTCGGCTGCCTCGTGAAGCGGAAATGAGCGAGAAGCTCAAGGCACGTTTCCCCGCCGTCACCGCCGTGCATTACCCGAACTCCGGTACTCACTTTCATTGCTACGTCGCGCTGGACCAGAGCCGCGACGGCGAAGCGCGGCAGGTCATGTTGGCCCTGCTCGGCTGGGACCCCTACTTGAAAACCGTAATCGCGGTAGACAGCGATATCGACATCAGCGATGACAGGCAGGTGTTGTGGGCGCTGGCGACGCATTTTCAGCCGCATCTGGATGTATTCATGATCGACGGTTTGCCCGGCAGTCCGCTTGACCCCTCGTCCTCGGTCAACGGCACCACCTCACGCATGGGTCTGGATGCCACGCGCGGCTCGGGTTTCGACGGGATCAAGGCGCAACTCGATCCGGACGTGCTCGAACGTGCCCGGCAACTCATCAAAGGGCTGCAATCGTGAACCGCCAACGGCTGGTGGTCGGCATCAGCGGCGCGTCCGGTTTCATTTACGGCGTGCGCTTGCTGCAATTGCTCGCCGAGCTAGATATCGAAAGCCACTTGATCATCAGCCGCGCCGCGCTGCTGACCATGGCCCACGAAACCGACTACAAACTGGCCGATGTCACAGCGCTCGCCAGCCACTATCACCGCGCCGATGACGTCGCCGCCGGAATCGCCAGTGGATCGTTCCGCTGCCTGGGCATGGTCGTTGCGCCGTGTTCGATGAGGACACTAGCGGAGATCGCCACTGGCACGTCATCGGGGCTGATCGGCCGCGCCGCCGACGTCACCCTCAAGGAGCGCCGCACCCTGGTGCTGATGGCCCGGGAAACGCCGCTGACCCTCGCCCACCTGCGCAACATGACCGCTGTCACCGAGATGGGCGGGATCATCGCCCCACCGGTGCCGGCCTTTTACGCCCGCCCGGAGAATCTGGCGCAAATGGTCGACCACAGCCTCGGCCGCGTGCTCGACCTGTTCGGCCTCGACGCTGGCACCGCACAGCGATGGCGAGAACACCGAGTACCCGGTGAGAGCGGGCTTGCTCGCGAATGCGGTGGTTCAGTCGCCATTACCGCTCAATGACACACCGCTTTGGCGAGCAAGCTCGCTCCAGCATTTGATAGCGCTGCGACAAAAATACCTGAGGAGATCCAGATGAACACTCCCTTCAACGCCCCAACCCCGAACACCAAAATCCCGGTGACCATCCTCACCGGGTTCCTCGGTGCCGGTAAAACCACCCTGCTCAACTACATCCTCAAGGAAAACCACGGCCGCAAGATTGCCGTGATCGAAAACGAATTTGGCGAAGTCGGCATCGACGGCGATCTGGTGCTGAGCTCCGAAACCGAAGAAATCTACGAGATGGTCAACGGTTGCGTGTGCTGCACCGCCGAGGTTCGCGAGGATCTGGTGCGCATCGTCCGTGAACTGGTGGCGCGCCCGGTACGCCTCGATCACATCCTCATCGAAACCAGTGGCCTGGCCGATCCCTACCCGGTGGCGCAGAGCTTCTTCATCAATGACCCGATTGCCGAGGAAGTCGAACTCGACGCGATCGTGACCATGGTCGACGCCAAGCACATCGCCCAGCACCTGGAGGACCTGCAACTGGACGGCGTCGACAATCAGGCGGTGGATCAGATTGTTTGCGCTGACCGGATCGTCATCAACAAGGTCGATCTGGTCAGCCCTGAAGAGGTGGAAGCGCTGCGCGGCAAGATCCGTGGACTGAACGCCACGGCGGATCTGGTGACGTCCACCCATGCGCAAATCGATCTGACGAAAATCCTCGGCATCGGTGCGTTTGAATGTACGCAGAAGCTCATGGAGATCGGCGCTGAACATCACGATCAGCATGAGCACCACGACCATGCCCATGAAGAGCCTGATCACGAGCATGACCCGAGCGTGTCATCGGTGGGCATCGCCGTGGACGGCGCGGTCAACCTGATGGCCTTCCACCGCTGGATCAGCGAATTGCGCGCCTCGCAGGCCGACAACCTGTACCGCATGAAAGGCGTGTTGGCGGTGGCCAACGAAGACCAGCGTTACGTGCTGCAAGGCGTACACAGCCTGGTGGAGTTCCGGGCTTCGACCGCGTGGGGCACGGAGCCCCGCTCAAGCAAGATCGTGTTCATCGGCCGCGACCTGGATCGTGCGGCGCTGAACCAGGGCTTTGCAGCCTGCCTGGCAGGCTGAACAAGACTTCGGAGCCGGTGGATGGCGGCTTCGCAGCACGAATGACTGATGCCGTTTTTTGAACAACACAACACCTGTGGGAGCGGGCTTGCTCGCGAAAGCGGTGGGTCATTGAACAGTGATGTCGACTGACACACCGCTTTCGCGAGCAAACCCGCTCCCACAAGGATTGCGGCGTCTCTAAGACAGCATCAGACGAATACCCCTCTCTACCGCATAAAAACAGCCAGAGGTGTTTCCCCATGTCGTCAGCCACATCCCCATCGAAAACTCCGCCCACCGTGCATCCCGTCGACCGCATTTTGCCGGTGCGCCAGATGCTCACCCTCGGCCTGCAACACATGGCCGTCTCGTACATCGGCGCCATCGCCGTGCCGTTGATTGTCGCCAGTGCCTTGAAAATGTCCCACGCCGACACCGTGGTGCTCATCAGCACCACGCTGTTCTGCTCCGGGATCGCCACGTTGCTGCAAACCGTCGGTTTCTGGAAATTCGGCGTGCGCTTGCCGATTCTGCAAGGCGTAGCGTTCAGCAGCGTCGGCCCGGTAATTGCCATCGGTAGCAACCCCGAGGTGGGCTTTGCCGGAGTCTGCGGGGCAGTGATCGGCGCCGGGGTTTTCACCATGCTGATGGCGCCGTTCGTGGGTCGACTGCGGCGGTTTTTCCCGCCAGTGGTGACCGGGTGCATCGTCACCGTGATCGGTTTGCAACTGTTCCCGATTGCCTATGAATGGGTCGGCGGCGGGCGCAATGCGAGCAACTTCGGCGCCCCGGCGTTTCTTGGCGTGGCGGTGGTGGTGTTGCTGACCATTGTGCTGGTCAACCGCTATGGCAGCCCATTGCTGCGCAACATGGCGGTGCTGGTGGGGATGCTGGTCGGTGCCGGTCTTGCCTACGGTCTGGGCATGGGCAGTTTTCACAGCGTCGAAGAAGCGCCGTGGCTGACCGTGCCCTACCCGTTCTACTTCGGTTTGCCGACCTTCAGCCTGATCCCTATCGCCACCATGGTGGTGGTGATGATCGTGCAAATGGTCGAGTCGATGGGGCTGTTCGTGGCCATCGGCGACATCGTCGAAAAACCGGTGGAAGACAAACAGGTGATCAACGGCCTGCGCGCCAACGGCCTGGCCAGCACCATCGCCGGAATGTTCGCCGCGTTCCCGTTTATTGCCTTTATGGAGAACGTCGGCCTGGTGATTCTGACCGGCGTGCGCAGCCGTTGGGTGGTGGCGGTCAGCGGTTTGCTGATGTGCTCGATTGCACTGGTGCCAAAGGCAGGCGCGATCATCGCCTCGATGCCGACGGCAGCCCTCGGCGGCGCCGGTATCGCCATGTTTGGTGTGGTGGCGGCGGCCGGGATTCAGACGCTCGCCAAAGTCGACTACGAGCGCAATCGCTACAACGTGCTGATCGTCGGTTTTACCATCGCCGCCGCCCTGGTGCCGGTGCTCGCGCCCACCCTGTTCAAACAATTACCCGAATGGTCGCAGCCGTTCCTGCACAGCAGCGTGGTGATCGCCTGCCTGGTGTCGGTGCTGCTCAATGCCGCGCTCAATGGCGTCAGCGCGCCCGAAACCACCGCCGGTAAATCTGCCTCGCACATTCTCTGACTGGAGCCTGCCCATGACTCAACTTCAAAACATCCTGATTAAAAATCCGGTCGCGGTGATGACCGGTCTGCGCGGCCCGCGTGCCCGAGCTGGCGCCGTGGACATCCGCGTGGTCAACGGCCGTATCGCTGAAATGGCCGCCCACCTTGAGCCACAACCCGGCGAACGGGTAATCGATGCGCGCCACTGCGTGGTCTACCCGGGCTGGATCAACACCCACCATCACCTGTTTCAGAACCTGCTCAAAGCCGTGCCCGAAGGTCTGAATCAGGATCTGCAAGGCTGGCTGGCCAGCGTGCCCTACCCGCGCCTGAACCGTTTCACGCCGCCACTGGCGCGGATCGCCGCAAGGTTGGGCATGGTCGAGTTGCTGCTATCCGGTGTCACCACCTGCGCCGATCACCACTACCTTTATCACGCCCACGGCAGCACCGAGACCGGTGACTTGCTGTTCGATCTGGCTGATGAGTTCGGTCTACGTTTTGTGCTGTGCCGAGGCGGTGCACTGGAGTCAGCCAGCGCGCATCCGGGCTTCTCGAAAACCGTGCTGCAACCGGAAAGCCTTGAGCAAATGGTCGGCGACATCGAACGACTGAAATCGCTGTATCACCAGGACACGCCGGATGCGATGCGCCGTGTCGTGGTCGCGCCAACTACGCCGACCTTCTCGCTGCCACCGACCTTGCTGCGTGAACTGGCCCATACCGCTCGCGGGCTCGGTTTGCGCCTGCACACGCACTTGTCCGAAACGCAGAACTACGTGAATTTCTGCCGCGAAAAATACAACTGCCTGCCCGTAGAGTTCGTCGCCGAACACGAATGGCTCGGCCCCGACGTCTGGTTCGCCCACGCCGTGCACCTGCAACCGAGTGAAATCCGCATGCTCGCCCAGACCGGCACCGGCATCGCCCACTGCCCGGTGAGCAATGCACGCCTGGGCAGCGGCGTCGCGCCCGTGCCGCAGATGTATGAGGCCGGCGTGCCGATCTCCCTCGGCGTCGACGGCGTGGCGTCCAACGAATCCGGAAGCATGGTCGGCGAAGCCAACACCGCGTGGCTGATCCATCGGGCAGAGCAAGGCGCGTCGGCGACCACGGCTGAGGACGTCATTCACTGGGGTACGGCGGGGGGGGCGCAGGTGTTGGGTTTGGGCGCGGTCGGCACGCTGGAAATCGGCCAGGCAGCGGATCTGGTGATCTACAGCCTCGACCATCCACGCTTTTACGGTTTCCACGACAGCGCCGTCGCACCCTTGGTGGCGGGCGAACCGATCACGGTGAAATACAGTCTGGTCGGCGGCCGTGTGGTCGTGGACAACGGCGTGATTCCGGGGCTGGATATCGAACGCATGCGCGCCGAGGCGTGGGAAGGTGTGCAGGCGATGATGACGGTCGATGACTGAATTGCTGCGCACTAATTAACCCTGTGATCGCTGGCTTGCCAGCGATGGCGGACTGTCAGTTAAAGCAATGTCAGCTGACCCACCGCTATCGCTGGCAAGCCAGCTCCCAAAAAAAGCAGGTGTATTAGCCGCTTCCCGATTTCTCGACTAAAGTTACTCCCTCATCGGACAGAGCCCCTGCCAGCCACACAGGGCTCTTGATCAAGGAGAGACTGATGACATCCCGCCCCAACTTCGAACAGACCTACCGCACCTGGTCCAGCCCGATTCTGCTGGAACTGAAAAAGCGCGAGCACCAAATGGCGCCGGTCGAGCGTCAGGCGCTGGAGAACGTATTGGTGGAAAGAAGGTTGCTGGACATTGGCAACCCCGACGGTATTGAGCGCCGTCAGGGCAAGTCAGGATCGTGAACCTGTCAGGTGTGAGGCGCGGCATTTAAACACGATTGGCGCGGCACACCTGTGGCCGTCATTTGAAGCGCACAGCTCAGATCGGAGAAATCGTCGCGAGCAGGCCGATCAGAATGGTCAGTACCAAAAATCCACCCAGAAAAAACGCCATCTTGTTCATGTTGCTCTCCTCAATGCTGAGCTTGCGGTGCACTGGACGCTTCGGGATGAAGGACTGTCGCGAGTGACCGAACTGCCGGGGCATTTTGAGCGGATGACTGAACCGGTTACAGAGGCAGATAAAGCAGAAAAATACGGATCAGATGAAGATCTGATCCGTTTGAGCGATTAACCGACATTCAGATCGGCACACAAAGGTCCCGTTTCGACGTGGTTGATCTAGAGTCATTTCCGTCGCATGAAGAACAACAAAAATCCAGGAGTGCAAATGACTGACCTGAACTTGCAACCCAATGTCGCCGAATCCCTGCGAAGTTGGCACGAGATGATTCGCACCGGCAACTTGAGCGCCCTGCCCAGACTGCTTGATCCGCAAGCCGTGTTCCGCTCGCCGATGGCGCACACGCCCTACCCCGGCGCACCGGTGGTGGCGATGATTCTCAACACGGTGTTCGAGGTGTTTGAAGACTTTGAATATCACCGAGAACTGGCGAGCGCGGATGGGCTGAACGTGATTCTGGAATTCAGCGCCAAGGTTGGCGCTAAAGAGCTCAAAGGCATCGACATGATTCGCTTTGATGAGAACGGGAAGATTGTCGAGTTTGAAGTAATGGTGCGGCCGTTGAGCGGGTTGCAGGCGTTGGGCGAGGAAATGGGGCGGCGGGTTGGGGCGTATCTTGCAACCGCCAAAGCCTGAGCACACTACAACCCTGCGGCAGTTAAAGGTTTGGACATCGAGTAGGAGGCGGATTCACATCCGCCGTCCTCTCACACCACCGTACGTACGGTTCCGTATACGGCGGTTCAGGTTATACGGTTAAGTCGGT
>NZ_JBIUWM010000013.1:0-52756 GCF_044743445.1 Pseudomonas sp. NPDC087615
ATCAGATCGTTGCAATTCATAGCGTCCACATAGGCCCAGCGGTCCAGGATTTAACTGAAATGCTCGCGGGAAACCCGGGCGCGAGTGAAAACGCCCAACAATTGGTGCCCATCCCCTGCATCGACCGCGTCGCGCAAGGCGTCGAGGTCGCTGCGAAATGTATCGAGTGTGCGCAGGACAGCCTCGCGATTGGCGAGGAAGATGTCGTGCCACATGACCGGGTCGCTTCCGGCGATTCTTGTGAAATCGCGGAAACCGCCAGCAGCGTAACGGAAGATCTCAAGATTTTCATTGCGTTTGGCCAACGAATCGACCAAACCGAAGGCCAGCAAGTGCGGCAAATGACTCGTCGCAGCCAGCACTTCGTCGTGGCGCTCGACCTGCATGTGCTCGACGTCGGCACCCAATTCACGCCATAGACGATCAACAACAGCCAGCGCGGCCGGATCGGTTTGCTCAAGCGGCGTCAGAATCACTTTGTGACGGCGGAACAGTCCAGCGTTGGAAGCCTCCACCCCGCTCTGCTCGGAGCCGGCAATCGGGTGCCCCGGCACGAAACGCGCCGGCATGCCGCCGAATGCCTCGGTCGCCGCACGCACCACGTTGCCCTTGGCGCTACCGACATCCGTCAGGATCGCCTGCCCCAGATCCATGCCCGCCAGACGGGCCAGCACTTTCTCCATGGCCAGAATCGGCACTGCCAATTGAATCACGTCAGCGCCACGGCATGCCGCTACCAAGTCATCTTCGCAGCGATCAACCACACCCAACTCGACCGCGAGCTTGCGCGATTGCGGGTCGAGATCGACCCCGACCACCTCGCGGCAGATACCGCTTTCACGCAAGCCTTTGGCAAATGAACCACCGATCAACCCCAGACCGACCACCACCAGGCGACCGATCATAGGCGCAGCAGATTGCAACGCAGTGACATCACCCACGAGCCAGAACCTTGCGCAGCGCTTCGAGGAAGCGACTGTTTTCCGCCGGCAGACCGATGGTCACCCGCAGGTGATTCGGCATACCGTAGTTAGCCACCGGACGCACGATCACGCCCTCAGCCAGCAAGCCTTGAAACACCGGGACCGCCACTTGGCCGAGGTCGACGCAAATGAAGTTGCCTTTGGATTCGATCCAGCTCAAACCCAACTCACGGAAACCTGCTTGCAGTTGTTGCATGCCGGCCTCATTGAGCTGACGGCTTTGCGCCAGATACTCTTCGTCCTTCAGCGCTGCACAGGCCGCAGCCAAGGCCAGGCTGTTGACGTTGAAGGGCTGGCGCACGCGGTTCAGCACGTCCGCCACCACCGCCGTGGACAGACCATAACCCACGCGCAATGCCGCCAGACCGTATGCCTTGGAGAAGGTGCGCGAAACCAGCAGATTCGGATACGCCGCCAGGAAATCCAGACCATCGGGCAAGTCGCTGCCCTCGGCGTACTCGATATAGGCCTCGTCCAGCACCACCAGCACATGCTCCGGAACGTCCTGCAGGAACTCGTCCAGCGCCTCTGCGCCGAACCAGGTACCGGTCGGGTTGTTCGGGTTGGCGATAAACACCACGCGGGTATTGGCATCAATGGCCGCGAGCATGGCCGGCAGGTCATGCCCCCAATCCTTGGCGGGGACTACTTTGGCCTGAGCGCCAACAGCTTGAGTCGCAATCGGGTACACCGCAAAAGCATGCTCGCTGAACACCGCGTTCAGGCCCGGCGCCAGATAGGCGCGCGCGACCAACTCGAGAATATCGTTGGAGCCGTTACCCAGAGTGACCTGGTTCAGCTCGACACGGCACTGCTCGGCCAGCAGGGATTTCAACGCAAAGCCGTTGCCATCCGGATAACGGGTCAGCTCGGCCAGCTCCTCGCGGATCGCCGCCAAGGCTTTCGGACTTGCACCCAGAGGGTTTTCGTTGCTGGCCAGTTTGACGATTTTCGCCGGATCCAGACCCAGCTCGCGCGCCAGTTCGTCCACAGGCTTGCCCGGAACGTACGGCGAAAGTTGTTGCACGCCCGGCTGTGCCAGAGCGAGGAAATTGCCACTCATTTGCTACCGCCCTTAGAGAACTGCTTTCGGGTAGGAACCCAGCACCTTGAGTGCTACCGCTTCCTGACTGATCTTTTCCAGTACACCTTTGACCAACGGATCACGGTGGTGGCCGACGAAGTCGATGAAGAACACATAGGTCCATTTGCCGCTGCGCGATGGACGGGTTTCGATGCGCGTCAGGTCAATGCCGTTGTCATGGAACGGCACCAGCAGCTCATGGAGCGCGCCAGGCTTGTTGCTCATGGACACAATGATCGACGTCTTGTCGTCACCGGTCGGCGGCACTTCCTGGTTACCGATCATCAGGAAGCGCGTGGAGTTGTCCGGGCGATCCTCGATTTTCTCGGCCAGACGGGTCAGACCATAGAGCCCAGCCGCCATATCACCGGCAATCGCCGCCGAGTTCCATTCACCTTTAACCCGTTTGGCCGCTTCGGCGTTGCTGGACACCGCCACGCGCTCGACATTCGGGTAATGCGCGTCCAGCCACTTGCGGCACTGCGCCAGCGACTGCGCGTGGGAATAGATGCGGCTGATGCTGTCGGTCTTGGTGTTTTCACCCACCAACAGATGATGGTGAATCCGCAGCTCGACTTCGCCACAGATGACCATGTCGTGCTCGAGGAAGCTGTCCAGCGTGTGGTTGACCGCGCCTTCGGTGGAGTTTTCCACCGGCACCACGCCGAAATTCACCGCACCGGCCGCCACTTCACGGAATACTTCGTCGATCGCTGCCATCGGCTTGCTGATCACCGCGTGACCGAAGTGCTTCATGGCCGCCGCTTGGGTGAAGGTGCCTTCAGGGCCGAGGTACGCCACTTTCAGCGGCTGCTCCAGCGCCAGGCACGAAGACATGATCTCGCGGAACAACCGCGCCATCTCTTCGTTGCCCAGCGGCCCCTGATTGCGCTCCATCACCCGCTTGAGCACCTGAGCTTCGCGCTCAGGACGATAGAACACCGGCACTTCGCCTTCGGCCAGCGAGGCCATCTTTACTCGCGCGACTTCCTGGGCGCAACGCGCACGCTCACTGATCAGTTCCATGACTTTGGTGTCCAGAGCGTCAATGCGAACGCGCAGTGCCTTGAGTTCTTGCTCGGACATCAGCCGTGTTCCTTCTCGAATTCAGCCATGTAGGCCACCAGCGCATTGACGGCGGTGATGTCGACGGCGTTGTAGATGGAGGCGCGCATACCGCCCACAGAGCGGTGACCCTTGAGGTTGAGCAAGCCGCGCTCATCAGCACCGACCAGGAACGGCTTGTCCAGACGATCATCAGCGAGACGGAATGGCACGTTCATCCACGAGCGATCCGATTTGTTGATCGGGTTGCTGTAGAGGCCGCTGGCGTCGATGAAGTCGTACAGCGTGCGCTGCTTGACATCGTTCAGCCTGGCGATGGCTTCAACGCCGCCCTGCTCTTTCAGCCACTGGAATACCAGACCAGACAAGTACCAGGCCAGAGTCGGCGGGGTGTTGTACATCGAGCCGTTATCGGCCGCGACTTTGTAGTTGAGCATGGTCGGGCACAGCGAGCGCGCCTTGCCCAGCAAGTCTTCGCGGATGATGTTGACCACGATGCCGCTCGGGCCGATGTTCTTCTGCGCACCGGCGTAGATCATGCCGAAACGCGAGATATCGACCGGACGCGAAAGGATGTCCGAGGACATATCGGCCACCAACGGCACGTCGCCGGTTTCCGGGATCCACTGGAATTCCAGACCGCCAATGGTTTCGTTCGGCGCGTAGTGAACGTAAGCGGCGTCCTTGGACAGATTCCACTCGTTCTGGCCCGGAATGGCGAAATAATCGTAAGGCTTGGCGGTAGCGGCGACGTTGACGTGACCGTAGCGCGAGGCTTCTTCGATGGCTTTCTGCGACCAGATACCGGTATCGATATAGTCGGCCGAGCCATTTTCCGGCAGCAGGTTCAGGGGAATCTGTGCAAACTGCTGGCTCGCGCCACCTTGCAAAAACAGCACTTTGTAGTTCGACGGGATATTCAGCAGGTCACGCAGATCCTGCTCGGCCTGGGTGGCAATGGACACGAACTCATCGCTGCGATGGCTCATTTCCATGACCGACAGCCCCTTGCCGTGCCAGTCAAGGAGTTCACCTTGAGCGCGTTGCAGGACAGCTTCGGGAAGCGCCGCAGGGCCGGCGCAGAAGTTATAGGCTCGCTTGCTCACATCCAATCTCGCTCTGACTTGGTGATACACAATAATTCGGTCATTCAGAAACTTTCATACCAGACAAATAACAAGGGGGCGAATTCTCATCCGCCCCCTCGCTTGTCCGCTTATTCCTGCGGTTCTTCGTCAGCTGCGGCGTCCAGTTGCTGATCTTCAACAGCGTCGTCGATCACGACCTCCGCGCCGGACACCAGCCCTTCTTCACCTTCGAGCTCTTCGCCCTCGACTTCCGACGGCTCCTGAACTCGCTCCAGACCGACCAGCGTTTCATCGGTGGCCAGCTTGATCAGGGTCACCCCTTGGGTGTTGCGACCCAGGCTGGAGACTTCATCAACGCGGGTCCGCACCAGCGTGCCCTGATCGGAAATCAGCATGATTTCCTCGCCTTCCTGAACCTGGATTGCACCGACGAGCTTGCCGTTGCGCTCTTTGGTGACCATTGCAATCACACCCTGACCACCGCGACCACGGCGAGGGAATTTGCTCAGCGCGGTGCGCTTGCCGAAACCACGCTCGGAAGCGGTCAGAATCTGCGCGCCCGACTCAGGAATCAGCATGGAGATCAGCTTCTGATCCTTGAGGATCCGCATGCCGCGGATACCGCGAGCACCACGACCCATTTCACGCACGGCGGCTTCAGCGAAACGAATCACCTTGCCAGCGTCGGAGAACAGCATGATTTCTTTCGCGCCATCAGTGATGGCAGCCGCGATCAACGTGTCACCTTCCTTCAGCTTCAGGGCGATCAAGCCATTGGAGCGCGGACGGGCGAAGCGTGCCAGCGGCGTCTTCTTGACGGTACCGGAAGCCGTGGCCATGAAGATGAATTCGCCAGTCGGCTCAGCGACCAGCTCGGCCGTTTCGCCGTCGATTTCTTCCAGCTCGGCAGCTTCTTCAGCTTCAACCACTTCGCCTTCGATGATCACATCGTCGGCATCATCTTCATCGTCAGCACCGGCGCGTTTTTGCAGGGCCTCAAGATCGATCTGCAGCATCGTGGTGATGGTTTCATCGGCTTCCAGCGGCAGCAGATTGACCAGCGGACGACCACGCGCGGCACGCGATGCCTCAGGAATTTCGTAAGTCTTCAGCCAGTACACCTTGCCTTTGCTGGAGAACAGCAACAGCGTGGAGTGACTGTTGGCAACCAGCAGGTGAGCAATGTAGTCCTCATCCTTGACGCCAGTCGCCGATTTGCCTTTACCGCCACGACGCTGAGCCTGGTACGCAGCCAACGGCTGGGTCTTGGCGTAGCCACCGTGGGAAATGGTCACAACGCGCTCTTCTTCCGGGATCATGTCGCCCAGAGTCAGGTCGAGGCGTGCATCGAGAATCTCGGTGCGACGCTGATCGCCGTATTCGGCACGGATCACTTCCAGCTCTTCGCGGATCACTTCCATCAGGCGCACGGCGCTGTTGAGGATGCGGATCAGCTCGCCGATCTGGTTGAGGATCTCTTGATACTCGGCCAGCAGCTTTTCGTGTTCCAGACCGGTCAGGCGGTGCAGACGCAGCTCCAGAATGGCTTGCGCCTGTTCTGGCGACAGGAAGTACTTGCCCTCGCGCAGACCGTATTGCGGGTCAAGGTTTTCCGGACGGCACGAATCGGCACCGGCACGCTCAACCATCGCCACCACCGCCGAGGATTCCCAAGGCGTGCTGATCAGCGCTTCCTTGGCTTCCGACGGCGTTGGCGACGCCTTGATCAGGGCGATCACCGGGTCGATGTTCGACAGGGCAACGGCCTGGCCTTCGAGAATGTGCCCACGCTCACGCGCTTTGCGCAGTTCGAACACGGTGCGGCGGGTGACAACTTCGCGACGGTGACGGACGAAGGCTTCCAGCAGATCCTTGAGGTTGAGGATCCGCGGACGGCCGTCGATCAGCGCAACGATGTTGATGCCGAACACCGATTGCAGCTGGGTCTGGGCGTAGAGGTTGTTGAGGATCACCTCTGGCACTTCGCCGCGACGCAGTTCGATCACGACGCGCATACCGTCCTTGTCGGACTCGTCGCGCAGCTCGGTAATACCTTCGAGTTTCTTCTCTTTTACCAGCTCGGCGATCTTCTCGATCAGACGCGCCTTGTTCAACTGGTAAGGGAGTTCGGTGATGACGATCTGCTGACGGCCACCGACCTTGTCGATGTCTTCAACGATCGAACGCGCACGCATGTAAATGCGCCCGCGACCGGTGCGGTAGGCTTCGATGATACCGGCGCGACCGTTGATGATCGCGGCGGTCGGGAAGTCCGGACCGGGAATGTATTGCATCAGCTCGTCGACAGTCAGCTCGGGATTGTCGATGAGCGCCAGGCAACCGTCGATGACTTCACCGAGGTTGTGCGGCGGGATGTTGGTCGCCATGCCCACGGCGATACCGCTGGAACCGTTGACCAGCAGATTGGGAATACGGGTTGGCATGACCGCCGGGATCATTTCAGTGCCGTCGTAGTTCGGCACCCAGTCCACGGTTTCCTTGTGCAGGTCAGCCAGCAACTCGTGCGCCAGCTTGGTCATGCGCACTTCGGTGTATCGCATGGCCGCGGCGTTGTCGCCGTCCACCGAACCGAAGTTGCCCTGACCGTCGACCAGCAGATAACGCAGCGAGAATGGCTGCGCCATACGGACGATGGTGTCGTAGACCGCTGTATCACCGTGCGGGTGATACTTACCGATCACGTCACCGACAACACGGGCAGATTTCTTGTACGGCTTGTTGAAGTCGTTGCCCAGCTCGCTCATCGCGAACAGCACGCGACGGTGCACGGGCTTCAAGCCATCGCGCGCATCCGGCAGTGCACGGCCGACGATCACGCTCATCGCGTAATCGAGGTAGGACTGTTTCAGCTCGTCTTCGATATTGACCGGGAGGATTTCTTTGGCCAGTTCGCCCATGAGAAGCTCGATTCCTTTTTCTGGTGAAACCTCGTCATATCCATAGGGATCACGAAGCTCGTCGATGCAGGCTGAGTGCCATGCGCCGACTTACGACAAATCAACAAGTTGGACCCTGGATTTGCGCAGTGAAGACAACCCCGTGGGACTGCCTCGGAAAACGCCGGATGCTACCACAATCGCCGCCACGCACCTATCCCCCACAAGCGCATGGAGCATAGTTAGTTAGCCGGTAATCGCCTGAAAGGGGGACGAGAGACGCTTAGAGCCTCTTCGAATGCAGAATCGGAGGCTTGTTTACCTATGTTTATTGACTTTTAAGGCCTCATCGCTGGCGCGCCCACTCCCACAGGAGCGGTGGCGGTCACTGAACCCGTGGGAGCTGACTTGCCAACGATGAGGCCCTTTGAGGCACAACAGCCCGTTAATGCAGGCGCTTGCGGCACATCAACTGGGCCATTTTGGCGGTATCCGGACGTTCGACGATGCCCTTCTCGGTCACGATCGCGTCGATCAGATCCGCCGGCGTCACGTCAAACACCGGGTTGAACGCCTCAACATCTGCGCCGACACGCTTGCCGCCCACTTCCAGCAACTCGGCTCCGTCACGCTCCTCAATCGGGATGTCATCACCACTGGCCAGGTTCATGTCGATGGTCGAACTCGGCGCTACCACCATGAAACGCACGCCGTGGTGCATCGCATTGACCGCCAGTTGATAGGTGCCGATCTTGTTCGCCACGTCGCCGTTGGCGGTAATCCGGTCAGCACCGACGATTACCCAGGTCACGCCTTTGGTTTTCATGATGTGCGCCGCGGCGGAGTCGGCATTAACGGTCACCGGGATACCTTCGTTGACCAGTTCCCAGGCCGTCAGGCGCGAGCCTTGCAGCCACGGGCGGGTTTCGTCGGCGTAAACGCGCTCAACCATACCTTCAAGGAACGCCGCACGAATGACACCCAGCGCTGTACCGAATCCGCCCGTCGCCAGCGCGCCAGTGTTGCAGTGGGTGAGAATCGCCTGAGCATTGCCCTGATGCTTACGAATCAGGTCGACACCCAGTTGCGCCATGGTCAGGTTGGCTTCGCGGTCACTTTCATGAATTGAGATCGCCTCGGCTTCCAGTGCCGCCAGCGGATCGGCATTGTCTTTCAGGCGCTCGAGCCGATCACGCATGCGACCCAGCGCCCAGAACAGGTTGACCGCGGTCGGACGAGAGTCGGCCAACAGCGCGAAGTCTTCTTCCAGCACCGCACGCCAATCGCCACCTTCGACAATCCGCGCACGCGCCGCGAGTACCATGCCATAGGCCGCACTGATGCCAATGGCTGGCGCGCCACGCACCACCATCGAGCGAATCGCCTCGGACACGCCGGCGGCGCTCGTGCAGGCGATCCAGGTTTCCTCGAACGGTAAAATACGCTGATCCAGCAGGTGGAGCGCGCCGTCTCGCCAATCGATGGCCTTCACTTTCTCCGCAGCCAACAGTCGATCGCGCATCCCTAACCCCGCACTCATGAACAAAAGCCGCCGATTATAGCGATCCCCCCGCGAAGACGCTCGGGTATACTTCGCCATCCTTTACAAAAGCACCGGAACCGACCCTCGATGCCGACACCTGCCATTGCGCTCGACTTATTATTGCTGCCGACCTGGCTGGTACCCGTCGAACCTGCAGGCGTTGTGCTCAAGGAGCACGGCTTGGGCATCCGCGACGGTCGCATCGTGTTTATCGGCCCACGCGCCGAAGCATTGAAGTGTAACGCCACACAAATCCGCGAATTGCCGGACATGCTGCTCAGCCCCGGCCTGATCAATGCTCACGGCCACGCCGCGATGACACTGTTCCGCGGTCTGGCCGATGACTTACCGCTGATGACCTGGCTGGAAAACCATATCTGGCCGGCCGAAGCCAAATGGGTCGATGAAGATTTTGTCCGAGATGGTACTGATCTGGCCATCGCCGAACAGATCAAGGGCGGCATCACCTGTTTCTCGGACATGTATTTCTTCCCGAAAGTTGCCAGCGAGTGCGTGCACAACAGCGGCATTCGCGCGCAAATCGCGATTCCTGTCCTCGACTTCCCGATACCCGGCGCCAGCAACGCTGATGAAGCCATTCGTCAGGGCGTCGAGTTGTTCGGTGATCTGAAGCACCACGAACGGATCAAGATCACCTTCGGCCCCCATGCACCCTATACCGTCAGCGATGAGAACCTCGAGAAGATCCGCGTGATTGCCGAGGAACTGGATGCATCGATCCACATGCACGTCCACGAAACCGCCTTCGAAGTGCAGCAAGCGGTAGAACAACGCGGCGAGCGGCCACTGGCCCGCCTCGGCCGCCTGGGCCTGCTTGGCCCGCGCTTCCAGGCCGTACACATGACCCAGATCAGCGATGACGATCTGGCGTTGCTGGTAGAAAGCAACACCAGCGTGATCCACTGCCCCGAATCGAACCTGAAGCTGGCCAGCGGTTTTTGCCCGGTCGAGCGTTTGTGGCAGGCTGGCGTGAATGTGGCTGTCGGCACTGACGGTGCGGCGAGCAACAATGATCTCGACCTGCTGGGTGAAACCCGCACTGCCGCGCTGCTGGCCAAGGCCGTCGCCGGCTCTGCCACCGCGCTGGACGCCCACCGCGCCCTGCGCATGGCCACGCTCAATGGCGCCCGAGCGCTGGGGATCGAAGCGCAAGTCGGCTCGCTGGAAATCGGCAAAGCCGCCGACATCGTCGCCTTCGACCTGTCGGGCCTGGCGCAGCAACCGGTCTATGACCCGGTTTCGCAGCTTATATATGCCACCGGCCGCGACTGCGTGAAACACCTGTGGGTTGACGGCAAGCAACTGCTTGAGGACCGGCGCCTGACACGCCTGGATGAAGCACAACTGGGCGCCACCGCCCGTGCCTGGGGCCAGCGCATCAGTGGCCACACCGAATCGTAAACACTGCGCATAACCTGCGCAGCTACAACCTTTTTCAAGTTTTAGAGGAATGGAACATGAGCAACGTCGACCACGCCGAAATCGCCAAATTCGAAGCCCTGGCCCATCGCTGGTGGGACCGTGAAAGCGAATTCAAACCGCTGCACGACATCAACCCGCTGCGGGTCAACTGGATTGACGAACGGGTCAACCTGGCCGGCAAGAAAGTGCTCGACGTTGGTTGCGGCGGCGGCATCCTCAGCGAAGCCATGGCCCAACGCGGTGCCACCGTAATGGGCATCGACATGGGCGAAGCGCCGCTGGCGGTCGCGCAATTGCATCAACTGGAATCCGGCGTCAGCGTCGAATACCGCCAGATCACCGCCGAAGACCTGGCTGAAGAAATGCCCGAGCAATTCGACGTGGTCACCTGCCTCGAAATGCTCGAACATGTGCCGGATCCTTCGTCGGTCATTCGCGCCTGCTTCCGCATGGTCAAACCCGGCGGCCAGGTGTTCTTCTCGACCATCAACCGCAACCCGAAGGCCTACCTGTTCGCCATCATCGGCGCCGAATACATCATGAAGTTGCTGCCGCGTGGCACCCACGACTTCAAAAAATTCATCCGCCCGTCCGAGCTTGGCGCCTGGAGCCGCATGGCCGGCCTGACCGTCAAGGACATCATCGGCCTGACTTACAACCCGCTGACCAAGCACTACAAGCTGGCCAACGACGTTGACGTCAACTACATGATCCAGACCCTGCGCGAGGAATAAGCCGATGGCCATCAGAGCAGTCCTTTTCGACATGGACGGCACCCTGCTCGACACGGCACCAGACTTCATCGCCATCTGCCAGGCGATGCGCGCAGATCGTGGTTTGCCGCCAATCAACGACAAGCACATCCGCGACGAGATCTCCGGCGGCGCCAAAGCCATGGTTGCGGTGACGTTTTCGATGGACCCGGAATCGCCGGGGTTTGAAGAGTTGCGCCTGGAATTCCTCGAGCGCTACCTCGTCGGCTGCGCGGTGCACAGCAAGCTGTTCGACGGCATGGGCGAACTGCTGGCTGATATCGAAAAGGCCAACTTGATCTGGGGCGTGGTGACCAACAAGCCGCTGCGCTTCGCCGAGCCGATCATGCAGCAGTTGGGACTGGCCGAGCGTTCGGCGCTGCTGATCTGCCCGGATCATGTCAAAAACAGCAAGCCGGATCCGGAGCCGCTGATCCTGGCGTGCAAGATGCTTGATCTGGATCCGTCGACGGTTTTGTTTGTGGGCGATGATCTGCGCGATATCGAATCCGGGCGCGACGCTGGCACCAAGACTTGTGCGGTGACGTTTGGCTACATCCATCCCGACGACAACCCGCGGCATTGGGGCGCGGATGTGGTGGTGGATCATCCTCTGGAGTTGCGCAAGGTGCTCGATAGCGCGCTCTGCAGTTGCTGAGACTTGACGCAGAGCGTCATTGGCTGCTTTCCCATGCGGAGCGTGGGAATGATCTGACTCTTGATGAGGTTTTTTATGTTTGATTACACAGCTCGTCCCGAATTGCTCAAGGACCGGGTCATTCTGGTCACCGGTGCCGGTCGTGGCATCGGCGCGGCTGCCGCGAAAACCTACGCTGCCCATGGCGCAACCGTTTTGCTGCTGGGCAAGACTGAAGCCAATCTGACACAGGTCTACGACGAAATCGAAGCTGCAGGGCACCCCCAGCCGGCGGTGATTCCGTTCAATCTCGAGACCGCACTGCCCCATCAGTACGATGAACTGGCTGCAATGATCGAAGCCGAATTCGGCCACCTCGACGGCCTGCTGCATAACGCCTCGATCATCGGCCCGCGCACGCCCATCGAGCAGTTGTCCGGCGAAAACTTCATGCGTGTCATGCAGGTCAACGTCAATGCCATGTTCATGTTGACCAGCACTTTGCTGCCGCTGCTCAAGCTGTCGCAGGATGCTTCGGTGGTGTTCACTTCGAGCAGCGTCGGACGCAAGGGACGTGCTTATTGGGGAGCCTATGGCGTTTCAAAATTCGCCACCGAGGGCCTGATGCAAACCCTGGCCGATGAAGTCGACGGTGTGGCGCCAGTACGCTCCAACAGCATCAACCCGGGCGGCACTCGCACCAGCATGCGCGCTCAAGCCTATCCGGGGGAAAATCCGCTGAACAATCCAACGCCCGAGGAAATCATGCCGGTCTACCTCTACCTGATGGGCCCGGACAGCACCGGCATCAATGGTCAGGCATTCAACGCGCAGTAATGCCATACGTCGCATTTGTAGCCGTGGCGGATTTCCGTCGCGGCATGCATTAACCGTTATTGGCCGTCACAATACAGTCAAATAACCAGCACACCTTTACCTTCTGAAAACTCAAGTTATTGATTCATATAGATTTAAATAAAACCGAACTGAATGGCACGACTTTCGCTCTAATTTTCCTCAAAGCATGCCGTGTGAAGGCAATGGGGCAAGACCTGATTCGATAGCTCACTAATCGTCATCAGGCAGACTAGACTTACACCAAATGTCCTACGGGACTGATGGATCAGTACGACACGCAGCCCATAGCCGCTCTCACCCAGCCTGTAAGACAGACTTACTGCTTAGGGGCTCACGCCATATGAAATCACCTTCCCAGACCAATGCAATTGACTTCGACAGTGCCAAATTGCAGCGCCTGGGTTTCGGTCAGCAGCCGCCTCTTCTGGAGCGGCCCGCCAGTCTTGCGCAATTGCGCCAGCAACTGAGCCTGCAACTGCAAACCAGTCTTGAACCGCAACGCATTCTCGGCCTGTTCTTTCGCGAGGTTCAGCGCCTTGTGCCACTGGATGCCTTGAGCTACGTGCATCAGGGCAGTGATCTGCGCCTGGAGTTCGGCACCCGAGGCCATCACTCGGTCAGCTACAGCCTCAGCCACGAGGGCGAGCACATGGGTGAACTGGTATTCCGCCGAAATCAGCGCTTCAACGATCAGGAGCAGGGGCATCTTGAATCGCTGCTGTCGTCGTTGCTGTATCCGATGCGCAACGCCCTGCTATACCGCGCGGCGACCCAGAGCGCAATGCGCGACTCTCTGACCGGTACTGGCAACCGCATTGCGATGGACCAGACCCTGCAACGCGAAATCGAGATGTCACGTCGCCACCTGCAACCATTGTCGGTATTGATGCTGGATATCGACCATTTCAAGCGGGTCAACGACAGTCACGGGCATAGCGCTGGCGATGACGTACTCAAAGCCGTTGCCGCCTCAATCAAAGGTCAATTGCGCAACGTCGACATGGTGTTTCGTTATGGCGGGGAAGAGTTCCTGATCCTGCTGTCCAACACCAGCCGGGAAGCGGCTGCTCTGGTCGGTGAGCGTTTGCGCTACGCCGCACAGGCTAATGATTATTACGCTGACGGCCAGTTGATCGAGCTGACGGTGAGCCTGGGTTGCTCGACCCTGCTGCCGGGTGAATCGGCAGAAAGCCTGCTGCGTCGCGCTGACAGTGCGTTGTATGTGGCCAAGCGTGAAGGCCGGAATCGATTGGCAATGGCGGGTTAGTTCTACCGAACGACCAAACAGTGTGGGAGCGGGCTTGCTCGCGAACAGGGTGTGTCAGTCAGCAGTTGTTAGACTGCTACACCGCTTTCGCGAGCAAGCCCGCGCCCACAGTTACATCAGCTTTCGACTACTGCCCTGCGTTCACGCACCAACAAACGCTCGGATGTTTCGAGCTGCATGCAGCGTTCCAAAAACAGATACATGTAGTCGTAGCTCTTGCAGATCGCCTGACGCAACTCGACCTGCAGGGCCTTGCTCGGATTCATTCCAGCCAGGGTGCAAATGATTTCCAGCGCCTCCCAAGGGTGGGCATCGTCATACTGCGCGTGCATCTTCAGCCACTTCATCGCCCGCTTTCGATCTTCCTCCGGGAATGCAGCGGCATACACGCCAGTAGAACAAACCAGTGCAGACCACTCCCCGGTCGCGCCCTCGATTGCATAGTTGGTGGCCGCGATAGCCACGATCAGCGAATCCGCCGAACTGGTGTGCCAGCACCAATGACTCAAGGCGTGCAGCTCGGGCGGCACATGCTGGGCCTGCAGATCTTCCAGGCTCACACCGTGCGCACGACTCCAGTGCACCCAGTAATCGGCGTGATTCAGCTCGACGCGGATATTGCGCATCAGCCAGCGCCGCGCCATGTCTTCACCGGGGTGACGGGCGAATTTGGTCTTGGTCAGGTTCTGCGCCATGTAAAGAGCGAATTGCTCAACCACCGGCCAACCCCCGATCAGGTATTGGCGCATGGTTTTGGCGCTGAGCTTGTTATCACGCATGCGCAGGTACAACTCATGTTCGACAACCCGGCGCTTGCTCTCGCTGCAATCCTCAATCAGCTGTTGTGCCCAGCCTGGATAACTTGCAGCTTCCATGAGCGGTCCGGCTCGGTTGAATGTGTCGATCACTGTTCGGCTCCTTTTGATTTGTGATTGTAAGGATCGGCGAGAGACTTCAACGGAACGTGCCAGGCGCTTTGAACAACAACGGCTGCGGTCTGGCGGGCCGACTTTGCAAACTGTCACAGGTAAACAATTGCGGTCGTTCAATGACATAACCCTGAGCGTAATCCACTCCAATTTCAAGCAATGCCTGCTCGATCTGGGTTGTTTCGACAAACTCGGCAATTGTCTGCTTACCCATGACATGCCCGATGTGATTGATCACTTCGACCATTGCTCGGTTAATCGGGTCGTCCAGCATATCTTTTACGAAACTCCCGTCGATCTTCAGGAAGTCTACAGGCAAATGTTTCAAATAAGCGAATGAAGACATTCCGGCACAAAAATCGTCCAACGAGAAATAACAACCCAAGCCTTTGAGTTCATTAATAAATCTAATTGCACTGCCCAAGTTTGAAATTGCACTGGTTTCAGTAATTTCAAAACAAATCATTTCAGGCGGTATCGAATAGTTAACAAACTGTTCGCGCAGAAAGTGCAAAAACGCGTCATCTCCTATAGTAATACCTGACAGATTAATCGCACACATCGCTAATGGGCCTTTATGCTCTTGTGCAATACATTGAGCAATTACCTTAAATACGTTTTGCACGACCCAGCGATCCAACTGGCTCATCAAGCCATAACGTTCGGCGGCGGGAATGAAACTGTCCGGCAGAATCATCCGTCCGGCCTCGTCATGCAGACGCAGCAGGATTTCAATGTGCCCCCCTTTGCCGTCACTCGGCTTCAGCGGTGAGATTTCCTGGGCGTAAAGACAAAAACGGTTCTCTTCCAGCGCCATGTGCAGACGTTGTACCCAGGCCATTTCACCAAAGCGCAGCGACAGTTCGGAATCGTCGGCGTGGTAGACCTGCACACGGTTGCGGCCCTTTTCCTTGGCCATGTAACAGGCCATATCAGCAGCGCGCAGCGAAGCTTCTAGCGTCGCCGGGGTTTGCACGACATGCACCAGACCGATACTCACAGTGGTCAGGAATGGCCGCCCTTTCCAGACAAAATGCAGGTTCTGCACGGTCTGGCGCAGCGCCTCGGCAATTTTCTCCGCCGCTTCCGGCGCGCAGTTTTCCAACAGAATGCCGAACTCGTCACCTCCGAGCCGCGCCAGGGTGTCGCCCTCACGCAGCCCCGATTGCAGCAAGGTGCAAATGTGCCGCAGCAGTTCATCACCCGCTGCATGGCCGCAGGTGTCGTTGACCAACTTGAACTGATCCAGATCGAGGAACATCAGCGCATGCCGCCCGGACTGGCGCGAAAGGTTATGCAGCGCTTGCTCCAAGCGATATTCGAACTCACGGCGGTTCGCCAGCCCGGTCAGCGCATCATGGGTGGCCTGCCACGAAAGATTGGCGATGTATTGCCGCTCCTGGGTCATGTCGTGCAGCACCAGCACGGTACCGCTGACGTTCCCGGCATTGCGAATCGGCGCACCGACCAGCGTCACCGACAGCGTGCTGCCATCCAGGCGCTGAATCAGTTTGGAGTGTTCACTGCCGCCACTGAGATGGCCACTAAGAATATGTTCGATCAGGGTCAGGCCTTCGGCCTGGGCATTGTCGTCGAGCAAGTTGAACAGCGCCGCCAGCGGTAGACCGGCTGCATGCTCGGCCTTCCAGTGGGTCATGGCTTCGGCGGCGGGGTTCATGTAATCGATGGCGCCGGAAACGTCGGTGGTGATGACGCCATCGCCAATCGACTGCAGCGTGACATGCGCCCGATCCTTCTCCAACTGAAGGGCCTGGGCAAAAGCATGGCGTTGTTTGAGCAGTTTGTGCGTGCGCCATAAAGCCAGCACGATAAGCCCCAGCGCCGTGGCCAGGTTGGTGAACAACAGCAGACGCAAGATCATCCGCGAGCCTTCACCCAGGGCATCACTGAACGCTTTCGCCGCCGGGGTCACGCCATCGTTGATCGCCAGAATCCGCGTCTTCCAGCGCTGGATATCGGCACTGCTGGCAGTGTTGTGCAAGATGCTCTGGTGCATTTCGCGCGCCACGTCATTGAGTTCGACCAGATAAGCGTCACCCACCGTCCAGCGGTCGATTGCGGTTTCCAGATAACTGAAATGGCGGAAGTTGAGGTACAGCCAGATCAGGCTGGGGACGTCGTCCGGATGGTTGCCGCCCTTGAGAATGCCTTCGCGCGCAGCGGTCAGGTCCGGCGGCTGGTGATCCAGCGCCAGGCGCAATTGATGGCCGCCCTGAGGCACGGCAATCGCCTTTTTGTACTTGAGAAAAATCGTTTCGTCACGACTATCGGCGTACAGATTGAGGTAATAAATGGCGTCTTTCTGCCCCTTGGACCAGAGGCTCTCACCCGCGACATAACCGCGAACGGCCGACAGCACGTAAAGACTCATCCCTCCCAATAAAGCCTGAAACAACACGACAGCAATGAATGGCCAGACGATGCCCAACAACCGTGGCGTTCCGAGAGTCCGCTTCTGATTCATGAGGTCCCTTGCGCAAGCACTGCCAGATATACACCGGGAAATACCGCTCCTGACAGCTCAGCCTAGGCTAATTTTCGACATGTCGAAGCAACAGCTCTGCCGCCTTCACTGCCGATAGCGCAACCTGATGCCTGTCAACGCGTTTCGGTTTTTTTTATTTTAAGCAATTCAAACACTAAGCACACAAACGCGCACAAAACTCAAGAGCGCTAAATCCGCTGCAAGTGGCCGTACAGTTTGGCATACAGCCCGCCATCGGCAATTAACTGCTGATGATCGCCGTCTTCGGCCACTTGTCCGCCATCGAACACCACCACCCGATCCGCCTGTTTCACCGCCGACAAGCGGTGGGCAATGATCAGTGTGGTGCGACCATTGAGGAACCGCGCCATGGCTTCATGCAGGTTGTATTCGGTGGCGGCATCGAGGGCCGAGGTGGCTTCGTCGAGGATCACCACCTTCGGCTCGGCCAGGATCATCCGCGCAATCGCCAGACGCTGACGCTGCCCGCCGGACAGGCGCACGCCGGAGCGCCCGACGATGCTGTCGAGGCCGTCCGGCAAGGCACGGATGACGGGTTCGAGCTGGGCGATTTCCAGCGCCTGCCAACAGGCTTCGTCACTGCGCGTGCGCCCCATGGTCAGGTTGGCGCGCACGGTGTCGTTGAACAGCGCCGGATGCTGCAACACCACCGCAACGTTTTCCCGAACGATCTCCAGACCGATTTCCTGCTGGGTCGACCCCCCGAAACGGACGGTGCCCGCGAGCGGCGTGTACAACCCCAACAGCAATTGCACCAAGGTACTTTTGCCACCGCCACTGGCGCCGACAATCGCGACTTTTTCGCCGGGCGCGATAGACAGGTTCATCTGATCCAGCACCAACTCATCGCCGTAACCGAAACACAGGCCCTGCACTTCAATACCGACGGTTTCGCGCCCTTTGAACGGGTCGATCCCCCCCGGATATTGTGGCTCATCGGCACGCGCCAGCAATTCGTTGATCCGCGTCAGCGCACCGCCCGCCGCGTAGTAGGCGTATTGCAGATTCAACAACTGTTCGACCGGGCCAATCATGAACCACAGGTAACTGAACACCGCGAGCATCTGGCCAATCGACAGATCGGAAAACAACACGGTGAGCATCGCCGCCGCGCGGAAGATGTCGATGCCGAACTGGAACAGCAAGCCACTGGCGCGGTTGGACGCGTCGGTTTTCCACTGCGAATTGACCGCGTAGTTACGCACTTCCTGTGCCCGCAGCCCCAACCGCCCGAGGAAATAGCCCTGACGGTTACCCGCTCGCACCTCCTGAATCGAATCGAGGGTTTCGCTCAACGCCTGAGTGAAGCGCGCGGTGCTGTCGTTCTCGAGTTTTTTCAGGTGTTTGACCCGCTTGCCCAACTGCACCGTGGCGTAGATTACCAGCGGGTTGAACAACAGAATCAGCAGCGCCAGTTTCCAGTGCATCCACATCAGAATGCTTGCTGTGCCAACCAGAGTCAGCATCGCCACCAGAAAACGGCTGAGGGTTTCGCCCACAAACTTGTCGAGGGTGTCCAGATCGGTGACCAGGTGTGTGGTGACCGTGCCGCTGCCCAGGCTTTCGTATTCGCCGAGGGAAATGCGTTTGAGGCGTTCGATCAGCCGCACACGGATGCGGTAGACGATGTCTTTGGCCAGACGCGCGAACAGTCGCGCCTGCAACACGCTAAAACACAGGGCGCTGCAGCGCAGGGTCAGCGTGACCACCAGCATCAGGCCGATGTAGCCCGCCGCTTGCTGCCACATAGACGGCAGCACATGGTTCATGACTTTCAGCGCGGCGTCGCCGTGGCCGAGCAACACTTCGTCCACCAGCAATGGCAGCAATAATGGAATCGGCACGCTGCACAGTGTCGCCAGCACAGCCACACCGTTGGCGATCCACAGGGATTTTTTATGATGCAGTGCCAAGCGCCGGACTTCTGCCCAGCTCAGCCGGTCGACACGCTTTACGGCTGGCGTGTCATCGGCCAGGTCAGGCACAGGCTGCGCGCTCCAGCCAGCGACCGAGCAACGGCGACAGCTCGCTAAGCGGTTGATAGCCATTGGTCAGTAGTGCCAGTTGGCCGTTGCGTTCAGCCAGCAACGTCGGGAACCCGGCGATGCCCAGATCCTGTACCCAATTGAAATCCGCCGCCGTGGCTTCGTGCTGATCGGCGCGATCAAACAGCGCGGCAAATTCGATCCGTGGCACGCCGGCCTGCTCGGCCAGTTCCACCAGCACGCTGGCTTGGGTGACGTCGCGGCCTTCGGTGTAAAACGCCTGCTGAATCAGCCCCAACAGAGTCCACGCACAATCCGGCGCCAGGCTGCGTGCGGTGACGATCGCACGGCAGGCAGGCTCGGTGTCGTAGACAAAACCATCGGGCAACGCGCCTTCAAACTTGAATGGCTGACCGGTGGCCTCGGTCACTGCCTGCCAATGTTCGAGAATGTAGCGTCGAGTGGTCGGCTCCAGCGCCGAACCGCTGCCGGTACGCAACCCGCCGACGACAAGGTGCAACTCCACCCCGGCTGCCTGCGCCTGCTCGACCAGTGCCTTGGCCACCGGGGCAAATCCCCAGCACCAGGAACACATCGGATCCATCACGTAGAGCAGGCGCGCAGACATGGTTAAGCCTCGGTGGATGTTTGCTTGTAGTTGTAGCCGATCGGGTGCGGCTGGTTGCGGGCCTTGGCCAGTTCGATCTGCTTCTGCCGATCGATGGCGCTGCGGCGGGTTTTCTCGCTCAGCGTGTCCCAGCAATGCGGGCAACTGATGCCGGCGACGTAATGCTCGCTGGCGCGATCTTCAACGCTGACCGGCGTGCGGCAGGCATGACATTGATCGTAGTCGCCTTCGCTGAGGTCGTGACGCACGGTCACACGGTTGTCGAATACAAAGCAGTCGCCCTGCCACTTGGTTTCTTCCTGCGGCACCTCTTCGAGGTACTTCAAAATGCCGCCCTTGAGGTGGTAAACCTCTTCGAAACCTTCGCCGAGCATGTAGCTCGAGGCTTTCTCGCAGCGGATACCGCCGGTGCAGAACATCGCGACCTTCTTGTGTACGGCCGGATCGAAGTGTTCTTTGATGTAGTCGGGGAATTCGCGAAAACTGGTGGTTTTCGGATCGATGGCACCTTCGAAGGTGCCGATCGACACTTCGTAATCGTTGCGCGTGTCGATCAACAGCACTTCAGGGTCGCTGATCAACGCGTTCCAGTCTTGCGGATCAACGTAAGTACCGACTTTTTTGTTCGGGTCGACGCCTTCGACACCGAGGGTGACGATCTCTTTCTTGAGCTTGACCTTGGTACGGTAGAACGGCTGCTCGTCGCAGTACGATTCTTTATGATCGATGTCGATCATGCGCGGGTCATTCTTGAGCCAGGCGAGCAGGCCGTCGATGCCTTCACGAGTACCGGAAACCGTGCCGTTGATGCCTTCTTCGGCAATCAAAAGCGTGCCTTTGATGCCGTTGTCGACCATCGCTTGCAGCAGTGGCTCGCGCAGGTTGACGTAATCTTCGAGGGTGACGAACTTATACAGTGCCGCCACGACAATCGGTTGTGTCATGGGTATTTCTCCAGGTGGCTACCCTCGCAAAGGGTGAACCGGATGCGAAAAAAAACGCGCCGGGTAAGCGGCGCGTTGCGGATTCTAGCAAAAAAGCGGCTTCGAGCGGCTAGCTTCAAGCGGCAAGCCATAAGCAAGTCGCCTCTAACTTGCAGCTTGGCGCTCGAAGCTTATGCCTGCTTTCCTCCGGCACAGGTCGGCGACGCTGGGGCGGCGCCGATCTCTGCCCATTCCTGCGGGGTATAGGTGTGCAGCGCCAACGCATGGAACTCGCCCATCAACTCGCCGAGCGTGCCGTAGATTTTCTGGTGGCGCTTGACCCGGTTCAGGCCTTCGAACTGCGCGCTGACCACCACGGCTTTGAAGTGGGTCTGCAACCCGCGACTGTGCATGTGGCTTTCATCCAGCACTTGCAGATGCTCAGGCTGTAACAGGCCCAGCGTTGATTCGATGCGTTGTTGCATGGTCATCACGAACTCCGCTTACGGCTTTTTCTTGGCCGGAGCAGCGCCTTTCGGTGCCAGCTCGTTGGTCATGTCTTCCAGCAGTTTGTTGACGACAGGCACTGCGCTTTCCAGTTTGGCCTGAGTCATCTGGGCCGATTGCTGGGTCAACTGCGGCATTTTTTCCAGGACTTTCTTGCCCAGCGGCGACTGGTAGAACGCCACCAGGTCTTTCAGCTCGGATTCGCTGAAGTTGCTGGTGTAGAGCTTGACCATGTCCGGCTTGAGCTTTTTCCAGCCAATGGCTTGATCCAGGGCAGCGTTGGCCTTGGCCTGGTAGGTTTCCAGCGTGGCTTTCTTGGATTCCGGGGCCTTGGTCTGTTCAAAACGCTGGGCGAACATCTGCTGAACCTGCATGTAAACCGGAGTGCCCAGTTTGTCAGCGTGCGCCAGGGTCAGGAAAGCTTCGGCACTGGCGTTGTGGCTGGCGGTATCGGCAAGCACCTGGCCGCTGGCGCAAACCAGTGCTACCGCGGTACAGATGGCACGAAGACGAGTCATCGAGTTTCCTTTTCAGCTAAGCGAGGTAAAACCCCAAGGGCGCTCATTCTGCGCCTAACAATCGCTGCGGCTCAACCCCCAGGCCCTTGCCACACTGGATTGGTTGGGTTTTACCGGTCAACAATCGGTTAGAGGGAACCACCGGGGCCCAAGCCAGCCTAAACTGCGCAAACAGACCAACAGGAGTGTGCACGATGAGCCGTATCGAAACCGACAGCCTGGGCCAGATCGAAGTCCCGGACGACGCCTACTGGGGTGCTCAAACGCAACGCTCGCTGATCAACTTCGCCATCGGTCAGGAACGCATGCCACTGCCGGTATTGCATGCCCTGGCCCTGATCAAAAAAGCCGCCGCCCGCGTCAACGACCGCAACGGCGACCTGCCCGCCGACATCGCCCGTTTGATTGAGCAAGCCGCCGACGAAGTGCTCGACGGCCAGCATGACGACCAGTTTCCTTTGGTGGTCTGGCAGACCGGCAGCGGCACCCAGAGCAACATGAACGTCAACGAGGTGATCGCCGGTCGCGCCAACGAACTGGCTGGCAACCCGCGCGGCGGCAAAACGCCGGTACACCCCAACGATCACGTCAATCGCTCGCAAAGCTCCAACGACTGCTTCCCCACCGCCATGAGCATCGCCACGGTGAAGGCCGTGCAGGAGCAATTGCTGCCGGCGATTGCCGAGCTGTCCGGCGGCCTCGCGGAACTGTCGGCGCGGCACATGAAACTGGTGAAAACCGGCCGCACGCACATGATGGATGCCACGCCGATCACCTTCGGCCAGGAGTTGTCCGGTTTTATCGCGCAATTGGATTACGCCGAACGGGCGATCCGCGCCGCGCTGCCGGCAGTGTGCGAGCTGGCGCAAGGCGGCACCGCGGTTGGCACCGGGCTCAATTCACCCCATGGTTTTGGCGAAGCGATTGCGGCAGAACTGGCGGCGCTGTCCGGTCTGCCTTTCGTCACCGCGCCAAACAAGTTTGCCGCCCTTGCTGGCCACGAACCACTGACCAGCCTTTCCGGCGCGCTGAAAACCCTCGCCGTGGCGCTGATGAAAATCGCCAATGACCTGCGTCTGCTGGGCTCAGGGCCGCGTGCCGGTTTGGCTGAAGTGCGGTTGCCAGCCAACGAACCGGGCAGTTCGATCATGCCTGGCAAAGTTAACCCGACCCAGTGCGAGGCATTGTCGATGCTCGCCTGTCAGGTATTGGGCAACGACGTGACGATCGGCATTGCCGCCAGCCAGGGCCACTTGCAACTGAACGTGTTCAAACCGGTGATCATCCACAACCTGCTGCAATCGATCCGCCTGCTGGGCGATGGCTGCAGCAACTTCCAGCAGCATTGCATTGCCGGGCTCGAGCCGGATGCCGAGGTCATGGCCAAACATCTGGAACGGGGGCTGATGCTGGTGACCGCGCTTAACCCGCACATCGGTTACGACAAGTCGGCGGAAATCGCCAAGAAGGCTTACAACGAAGGGCTGACCTTGCGTGAAGCCGCGTTGGCGCTGGGCTATCTGACGGATGAAGAGTTCGATGCGTGGGTGCGGCCGGAAAACATGATCGAGGCGGGGGCCAAGGGTTAAGCCTTGTAGCGTTTGAAAATAAGCCTTCGCGAGCCAGCCCACTCCCACATTGGAATGCATTTCCTTATGGGAGCTGGCTTGCTCGCGAAGAACGATGACGCCGTTTAACTGGCTGCCATCTTCATCCGCCGTGCCTTGAACCCGGCAATCAGCGACGGCCCCAACGCCACCAGCGCCGAACCGAGCACGACCAGCACCGCCCCGCCATAGCCCAGGGCATTGATCTGCTCGGCATGCACATACTGCGGCCATATCCCGGCCGCTATCGCGACCGCCCCGAACGTCACCAGCGGTGTAATCGCCAACGTCGCACTGACCCGCGACGCCTCCCAGTGCGCCAACGCTTCAGCGAACGCGCCATAAGCGATCAGCGTGTTCATGCAGCACGCCAGCAATAACCAGCGCTGCACCGGGCTCAGTTCCAGCGCCTCGAGCGGATGCACCCAAGGGGTGAGCAGCAACGCGCAGAACAGATAAATCACCATCATGACTTGCAGCGAATTCCACACCGTCAGCAATTGCTTCTGGCCCAACGCGTAAAAAGTCCAGACGGTCGACGCCAGCAACACCAGCAATACGCCAGCGGTGTAGTCCGACAGCGAGGTCAGCAGTTCGGCCAATCGCTGATTGAAGAACAACACAAAACCGATCAGCAACACCGCCAGCCCCATCCCCTGGCCGATGCTGAAGCGCTCCTTGAACACAAACAGACTGGCGATCAGCAACATGATCGGCCCCATCTGCACCACCAGTTGCGCCGTGCCGGGACTGAGCAGGTTAAGCCCCTTCAGGTACAAGACGTAATTACCCACCAGCCCCAGCACTGCCATGAGCACCAACCAGCCACCCTTGGGGCCCAGCACCTTGCGGCTCGGCAGCCGCTTGACCGAGGCCAGATAAATGAACAGACACCCGCCGGACACCAGCAAGCGAAACCAGGTCACGGTGATCGGGTCCATCACCTGCAACACCTGTTTGAGCTTGATCGGCAGGATGCCCCACAGAAACGCAGTCAGCAGCGCCAGGCATAAACCGTAAACCCAGCGACCGGATGAAATGTGCATGCGAACCTCAAGGCCTGCTGACGAGAGCGCTCATTCTAGGCCCGCCACCGACGGCGACACAGGGACAGTTGGGGCCTGGGCGCGAATAAAACTGTGCAGGTCGCTGCATTAAATTGACGCGAACCCGTTGATCGGCTGAGCGGGCGGCCCAAGTGATTCAGGCATAAGCTTTTTGAATCAACCTGCCGACAAGAATTCTCAAGGAGCCCCGCCATGTTAGGCATGCGTAGCCAAGACCCCGCCCCTGCCACACACTTTCGCAGCGACCGGGTGTGTCGGGTCAACGGTGAACTGTTCTTCAGCACTCGGGAAAATACCCTTGAGGGGCCGTTCGAGAGTACTGAACAGATAGACAAAGAAATACAGGCTTACATTGCGCGAATGCAGCTTATGGGCTCCGACACCTAAACCGAGTCGCATCATTCGCGAGCAAGCCCGCTCCCACAGGGTTTTGTGGTCAACACCCTCTAACTGTCTTAACGCACCGCCTCAAACAACCCCGTCGCGCCCATCCCGCCGCCCACGCACATGGTGACGATGCCGTAACGCAGATCACGCCGCTGCAACTCACGCACCAGATGGCCGACCTGCCGCGACCCGGTCATGCCGAACGGGTGACCAATGGAAATCGAGCCACCATTGACGTTGTATTTTTCGTTATCGATCTCCAGCCGATCACGGCTGTACAGACATTGCGACGCAAACGCCTCGTTCAGTTCCCACAAATCGATATCAGCCACCTGCAAGCCCTTGGCTTTGAGCAGTTTGGGCACTGAGAACACCGGGCCAATGCCCATCTCGTCGGGCTCGCAACCGGCCACGGTGAAGCCACGGAAAAACGCTTTTGGCTTGAGCCCCAGTTCCAGGGCTTTTTCCAGACTCATCACCAGCGTCATCGAGGCACCGTCGGACAGTTGCGACGAGTTGCCCGCCGTCACCGAACCGTCTTCGGCAAACACAGGCTTGAGGCCTGCGAGGCTTTCATACGTGGTGTCGGGGCGGTTGCAATCGTCACGATCCACGATGCCGTCGAGGATCTGCACGTCACCGCTGTTCTTGTCTTCGACGCGATACTTCACCGACATCGGTACGATTTCATCGTTGAACAGCCCGGCCGCCTGAGCCTGTGCGGTGCGCAACTGGCTTTGCAGGGCATAACGATCCTGCGCTTCACGGCTGACGGCATAACGCAGCGCCACCACCTCAGCGGTCTGGCCCATCGTGTAATAGATGCCCGGCGTTTGTTGCTTGAGCAACGGGTTGATCAGGTGATCGGTGTTGACGCTTTTCATCGTCAGGCTGATCGACTCGACGCCGCCGGCAACGATGATGTCGCTGCAACCTGAAGCGATCTGGTTGGCAGCCATTGCAATCGCCTGCAAACCGGAGGAGCAGAAACGATTGAGGGTCATGCCTGCAGTGCCAGTGCCCAGACGCGAGAGCACCGCTACGTTGCGGCCGATGTTGTAACCCTGGGCACCTTCGTTGGAGCCGGCGCCAACGATGCAATCCTCGACACTGGCCGGGTCGATGTCGTTGCGCGTCAGCAATGCGTTGACGCAATGGGCCGCCATGTCATCGGGGCGGGTCTGGTTGAACTTGCCGCGAAAGGATTTGGCCAGGCCGGTCCGGACGCTGTCGACGATCACCACTTCACGCATGGCATACCTCATTGTTGTGGTCGGTTGAGAGTGGACCTGAGCATAAGTCCACCGCCTCAAAGACCGCGACAATCATTCACCTCGCGTATGCGGATCTATTGGCTCAGTCCTTGTGTTTTTTCGCGTGTTTGTCGGATTTCTCGAACGCCTCTTCAAGCGCACGGTTGATCGTGCGCAATACTTTGATCCGCGCCCAACGCTTGTCGTTGGCCTCGATCAGCGTCCATGGGGAAATCTCGGTACTGGTGCGATCAACCATGTCACCGACGGCGGCACGGTACTCGTCCCACTTGTCGCGGTTGCGCCAGTCATCTTCGGTGATCTTGAAGCGCTTGAACGGGATCGCTTCCCGCGCTTGGAAGCGCTCCATTTGCGTGTCCTTGTCGATGGCCAGCCAGAACTTGACCACGATCACTCCGGCATCAGCGATCTGCTCTTCAAAGTCATTGATTTCACCGTAAGCACGCAGCCAGTCGGCCGGGGTGCAAAAACCTTCGATGCGCTCCACCAGCACCCGGCCGTACCAGGAACGGTCGAACACGGTGAACTTGCCGCGCGCCGGCAAATGCCGCCAGAAACGCCACAAATAAGGCTGTGCCCGCTCCTCTTCGCTCGGTGCGGCAATCGGAATGATGTTGTACTGGCGCGGATCGAGCGCTGCCGCGACCCGCCGAATCGCCCCGCCCTTGCCCGCTGCATCGTTGCCTTCAAACACGGCCACCAGCGCATGGCGGCGCATACGCTTGTCACGCATCAACCCGGACAGACGCGCCTGTTCGGTGATCAGCTGTTCCTCGTAATCATCCTTTTCCAGACGCTGGGTGAGATCGAGGCTGTCGAGCAAACCCTTATGATCGACAGGGGCGCCCAGCGGCGCAGCGTTGACCTCCTGAGCATGAATCTGCGAACGCTTCAGCGCGTTTTGCAAGCCCTCAAGCAGAATATTGCCGACCGCCAGGCTGCGATAGTTGGCGTCCATGCCTTCGATGATATGCCATGGCGCGTAGTCGCGACTGGTACGGCGCAATATGCGCTCGCCGTATTTGACGAACTTGTCGTAGGTTTGCGATTGCTGCCAATCCAGCGGGCTGATCCGCCAACTGTGCAGCGGGTCGTCGGCCAAGGCTTTGAGCCGCGCCTTCATCTGTTTCTTGGACAGGTGAAACCAGAACTTGAAGATCAGCGCGCCTTCATCGCAGAGCATTTTCTCCAGACGCTCGGCGGCGCTGATCGCTTGATCCAGACGCGGGTTCTTGAACAGGCCATGCACCCGCCCCTGCAACATCTGGCTGTACCAGTTACCGAAGAAAACCCCCATCCGCCCCTTGGCCGGAAGCATCCGCCAGTAACGCCACGCCGGAGGTCGGGCCAGTTCTTCATCCGTCTGCTGATCGAACGTACGCACCTCGATCAGCCGTGGATCCATCCACTCGCTGAGCAACTTGACCGTCTCGCCCTTGCCCGCGCCTTCGATGCCGTTGATCAAGACAATCACCGGAAAACGCTTTTGCTGCTGCAATTCGAACTGCGCTTCCAGCAGTGCTTCACGCAGCGCCGGGACGGCGGCCTCGTAAGTGTCTTTGTCGATGGCGTGACCGATTTCAGCGGATTCAAACATAGGACGGCTCCTTCCAGGATTGAGCAAGACTAGCGGATTGGGCACAAGGACGGCGCAGAAATTCCCGCGGGCGGCGGATTTTCATTGAGTCATCGACGCCAAGCCTTGCCATGGATCAAGCACCCTGTGCGCGATCGGCTAGAATGGCGGCCTTGTCGTTGCCGAGCCTGCCATGAAAGCCGTATTGCCACACGCCCAACTCGACTGGGATGACCAGGGACGCCCGCGTTCGCGAGTGTTTGATGACGTGTATTTTTCCGACCAGTCAGGTCTGGATGAAACCCGTTATGTGTTCCTCGAACAGAACCGTCTCGCCGAACGTTTTGCTGCGTTGCCAGCGGGTGGGCACTTGGTCATTGGCGAAACGGGCTTCGGCACCGGCCTGAATTTTCTCTGTGCCTGGCAGTTGTTCGAGCAACACGCCTGTGCCAGTGCGCGGTTGCATTTTGTCAGCGTCGAAATGTACCCGTTGAGCCCGGCGGATCTGCAACGCGCCTTGGCATTGTGGCCAGAACTCAAGCCGCTGGCTGATCAATTGCTGACCCATTACGTGGCGATCCATCAGGGCTTTCAGCGCATCACACTGGCGAATGGCCGAGTGACATTGACGCTGCTGATCGGCGATGCGCTGGAGCAATTGCCGCAACTGGACGCTCGGATTGATGCGTGGTTTCTCGACGGATTCGCCCCGGCGAAAAACCCGCAGATGTGGACCGCCGAACTGTTCGTTGAACTGGCGCGCCTGGCGGCGCCGGGCTCAACCATCAGCACCTTCACCAGCACCGGTTGGGTGCGGCGTTTGCTCAACGCCGCCGGCTTCAAAATGAAGCGCACGCCGGGCATCGGGCACAAGTGGGAAATCCTGCGCGGCGAGTTCCTCGGCTGGCCGTCGGAGGTGGCCCCGCCAGCCCCGGAAAAACCCTGGTTCGCTCGCCCTGCCCCCACGACCGGTGAACGTCGGGCACTGGTGATCGGCGCAGGCCTTGCCGGTTGTGCCACCGCGGCGAGCCTCGCGTCACGCGGCTGGAAAGTGAGTTTGCTGGAGCGCCACGAGGCCGTGGCACAAGAAGCCTCGGGCAATCCGCAAGGCGTGCTGTATCTGAAACTGTCGGCCCATGGCACGGCGTTATCGCAACTGATCATCAGCGGCTTCGGTTACACCCGACGCCTGCTCGAAAGCCTGCAACGGGGCACCGATTGGGACGATTGCGGCGTGCTCCAACTGGCGTTCAATGCCAAGGAAGCCGAGCGCCACGCGCAGTTGGCTGCGGCGTTCCCGGAGGATCTGTTGCAGTGGCTCGATCAGCCCGAGGCGCAGGCCCGCGCCGGTGTCGGCCTGGACCACGGCGGTTTGTACTACCCCGAGGGTGGCTGGGTGCATCCGCCCGCGCTGTGCCAGGCGCAGGCCACACAACCGAACATCGAACTGCTCAGCCACCGTGAGGCGCTGGAACTGCGCAAGGTCGATGATCAGTGGCAAGCCTTCGACGGCGACCGCTTGCTTGCCAGCGCTCCTGTCGTGGTACTGGCCGGTGCTGCCGAGATCAAGCGTTTTGCGCAAAGCGCCGAACTGCCACTCAAGCGCATTCGCGGGCAGATCACCCGCCTGGCGCAGACTGAACAAAGCCAGGCGTTGACGACGGTGGTGTGTGCCGAAGGCTACGTCGCCCCCGCGCGACGGGGTGAACACACCCTCGGTGCCAGCTTCGATTTCAACAGCGACGACCTGACCCCGACCACCGCCGAACACCAAGGCAATCTGGCGATGCTAGAAGAGATTTCCAGCGATCTGGTCTCTCGCCTGCACATCAGCGAACAGGCGGTCGAAACCCTCCAAGGCCGCGCCGCCTTGCGCTGCACCAGTCCCGACTACCTGCCGATTGTCGGCCCGCTCGCCGACCGCCATGCGTTCATTCACGCGTACGCGGCGCTGAGCAAGGATGCCCGGCAAGTACCGGACATCGCCTGCCCGTGGCTCGACGGTCTATATGTCAATAGCGGCCACGGCTCACGCGGTCTGATCACCGCGCCGCTGTCTGGCGAACTGCTCGCCGCCTGGCTGAACGACGAACCGTTGCCCTTGCCAAGAAGCGTGGCCGAGGCCTGTCACCCCAACCGATTCGTATTGCGCCAACTGATTCGAGGCAAATAGACCTCAAGCATCGGGCATTGCGCAGAGGCCCAGATCCCCCAAGCGAATGGCCTCTCCCGTCAGGCGCTTGAGCACAGCCTCTTCGGCCTGCTCCCGTTCGAGCCTGATGACGTCCATCTGGTTCAGGTAATCGGCCGTGGAGAGTTTGCTCGCCTGTTCGAACACCGCGTCCAGCCGCGCCGGAAAGGTTTCCTCGAGGCTCGCGAATTGCCTGGGATACGTGCGCTTCAAGTACTCGCACCAGAACGGCTGACGCAGCAGGAACGTCAGCCATTCGGAAGACAGCTCAGCGACACTGATCCTGTTCCTGGCAGTCTCCAGATTGGCTTCGGTCACCCCGCCCAGGATGGCAAAACGCATATGACGCGGCTGTCCCGGCAGATCGAACTCTTCGGCCAGCCCGATGCGATAAGCCAGGTTCACCTCCAGCGGATCAGCACTGGCATCGTTAAGCGCATGCTCATGGGCAATCTGATCCAGTTTGTCCAGCCGAAACAGGCCTCGGCCAAGTTTGAGCAACGGGTGTACAGAGGTCACTCGGCCACCGGCAAGCCTGGTGATCTTGTTGACTTCCACAGCGAGTTCGAGCTGGCTGAAGTTGACGGCTGCGCTGTCCGTGCAATTGATCGGGTTGGCGGCCAGATCGAACACTTGCTCACTCAGGATCGCATCGGTTTGGGCAGCCTCAAGCACTGCCCAGACACGTCGACACGTGTCTTCGGCGACTTTTTCAAAGTCGGCGGTATTGCCCAGCTCCGCCAATAAATGAAACAGGCCCTCGGCCCGGGGATCCTCCTTGAATAAGGTCCAGATCCGGTCACGCTGGGCCCAGTCCCCTCCGGCGCCGCCCTCGAACCACAGCGAACGCGCCTTCTGTTCATCGAGACGCGCGTTATCGTTCTCCAGATAGCCCATGCCAACACCCACATTGTTTCGATAGTCCGCCAGATGAGTCCTGCTGGCTAACGACAAGGGATTACCTCGCAGGTCCAGCGCCTCGCTGAAACGTCGCGAGGTCTTGAATAACCAATCCGGTAGCTGCTTGATCTGATTTTCGCGCAGATCGACCCAATCCAGGTGAGGCAGGCGTTCAAGACCTTTGGGCAGCTCCGTGACACGGGTGTCGCGCAGACACAGGGAACGTAAATCAAACATCTTGCCCACCTCCGGAGTCGCCCCCAGCGGGTTACTGTTCAGATTCAAGGAGTGCAGTGTGCGCAGGTTGGCAAGCTTCACCAGTGTATGTTCGGTCAGTTTGATCCGGTTACCCGCCAGACTCACCCGGGTCAGATCAGGCATGTGCGACAACACCTCAGGCAGGCGCGTGAGTGCGTTGCCGTCGAGGTCCACAGACTCGGCGTGCTTGAATGACTTGAGGAAATAAACCAGGTCGTCGCCCTGCTCCATGTTCTTGAGCGACAACTGCTGGATATGATCGAAATTCAACCCCGGTGGGAGCGTGGGCAACGTCCCCACCCGCATCCCGTCAAGATTCAATACACAGATCGATTTTCCACTTTCATCGGTGGCCAGAAAAAGCCGCCGAAACCCATCCTCGATCATCTCGGCCGTCGTCTTGCGGCTGTGCCGCACTTCACGCAAATCCCCCCCCATCAACGTCATGCCGGCCTGATCCTCAGTCCAGACTTCGAGCACCTTGCGCAGTTGCTCCAGATCACGGCGCAAACCTTTCACCCGTGTAGCGCGGGTCAGCGGATCATTGCCCGATCGATCAATAAACTCACTGGCCTGCGCCTCGGTAAAGCTGGGATAGAGCCTTCTCACCTTACGTAATAACGCGCGTGGATGAGCTGTCGCACGCATTGCATGATCGCCCTGAATGCAGGGGGGGTCGGAGACCAACGGCTCGAACTTGCCGGTGGTCAATACCCGGGCACTGGCCTCACGTTCGTCCAGCGCAATGTTCAGTAATTGACTGCGCAATCGGGCACTGTCGGCGGTCACCGGGTCAGCAAAACCCGCGGTTGTACGCTGAGCCGACGGGAGTGCCTTGAGGATCGCGGCATACAGGTTGTCTGGCTCCGACGCCACACGCCCCAGGGATTTACCGTCGCCAGTGAAGGCTTCGTAGCCGCCACTGGACTTGACCAGTGTGCAGGTATTCAAGGGCGTCGCCGCTTCGTTACCGATGGCTTCCAGTACCGGCCCGTTCAGCGTCTTGTCACGCAACGTCAGGCGCAGATTCGGGTCCCAGCCACTCAAACGGGGCAGTAACTGGATCGCCAGTTTTTCACTATCGGCATGGGCCACCTGCGGCACGAGCAAACCGCTCAGGGCACGGTCAAGGCGCACGGCGGCAGTGGCATGGCGGACTTTCTGCGCCAAGCGCAAAGGCAGGCGCCCGGTTGAGCGCAAATGCAGACGCTCGATGCTCGGCGCCTGGTCAATCAGGCGCTGAGCATAGCGCGCAGGAATCTCGGCGAACGCGCTGCGTAATGTCTTGACCTCGTCAGCCTCACTCTGGTCGTAGCGTTGATACATACGATCGAAAATCGATCGACGCTCAGCCTTGAACAAGGCTCCCAGTTTCTTCGCCAACGCTTGCTTTTGCGAGCCGGCGCTGACCTTGCCCCCCAGCATGGCCTCAACCTCGCGCGGGGAGAGGGCATCGATCACCGACTGCAACAACTGTCCTTCGGCCAATTGCTCTTGCGTGACCTCCACACTGAGCGCAGCGACGCGGATGCTGGTCGCGGGATAGGTTGCCGTGACGTCTCCTTCGCTATCGATGACCTCGATGTAGCGGTCTGTCGGCCAGCCTGGCAGCTGCGGCAAGCAATGCAGTTGTTCCTGCAAAGGTTGGCCTGCGTGAATGTCCCCACGTTCAAGCTCAGCGGTGAGTTGGCTTGACTGACGCTCGATCTGCAGGCGTTCCACGGTGTCGCGTAACCGGGCAGGCAAGGCCAGATTATCGTTAAAAACCCGGTGCAATTGATCGTGGGAGATTTCGCTGATTCGGCGAATCATGTCCAGATCCGTGTCCGAGAACTCACTCAGACGCGGATCGATACGCTTGAGGGTATAGGGGGCGCTATTCCACGTTTCGGCATCTTCAGCCGCCAGTCGCCAGCCACCCTCGACGTGTTGCTCAAGCCCGGGAGCATAGGCTTTCGGGCGCTCGGGATGATCGAGGTGCCAGACCTTCGTGTCGGGATCGACTGACCCGCTGAATGTTCCATGGTCGACCCGGCCGACGGTTTTTTCCTTGAGCGGATACAACTCGACGGAGTCATCGGCCATCGTGATTCCGGCTGGCAGCCGATGTTCATACGAGGTGAGATCTGGCCTCCAAAGACGCGGTTTACCGGCCCTATCCAGAATCGCGGTGAACTGCCCGAAAAACTCCGGATGGGCCCGAATCAGTTTGCGTCCCAGCGTGCCCACCGCCTTCTGTCCACCAGCGAACACGCCCATCAGCGCAATGTCTTCCGCCACGCTGAGCAGATGCGACAGCGCCTCCTGCTGGTCGCCCCGCTGCCAGTCCTCGACCCCCTCATACACTTGCGCCAGAAGTTGGCCAACCGCGACGCCCATCATCAACTGACCGACAACCGGCACGAAAAAACCCGCCACCGTCGCAATGGTCACACCCAGTTCCAGAAAACCCAGCAAGCGTTTCTGTCGCACATCCTGATCGATATCGGCCGTCGGCACAGCGAGTTTGCGGGCGTCGATCTGCATCTTGCCGACATGGCTTTGCAACATGAACTCGAACAGCGGCACAGCAATTGGCAACTGCCGGATGTGGCCCAAATCGGCGGTGTCGGCGAAGGTCTTGAAGAAGTCCGCCTTGTCATCTTCATCAATGCTGTTGGCGAAGTAATCCTGGTAGCTCTTGTCACTCAGCTTTTGCGTGAGGTACTCCTTGAAAGCAGTGAAGCTCGAGTACTCATACAGAGGCCTCTCGGGCTCGTTAGCCATGTACACCAGACACTGCTCGTTGGGGTATAACTCAATCGACCGGACTGCAAACACCACAACCCCCCAGATGCAACTGTCGAGCACCTCGATGCCGTGCATCATTAATGGACGATTGCTGTAGTGCAGGGTTTTCGCCGAGACCGCGCCGTCGGCGGCGATCAGCCTCTGCACGGTCTGCAGGCCAGCCGGTGTGATGTGCTGCCTGACTGCGGCCAGATACATGTCCAGTTGCAGCAGAAGTTTCTTCATCGCAGCGATGTCGCGGGTCATCGGACGGGTGGCCGTCACTTTACCGGCGTCGTCCACCAGGCCGAACACCTGCTGAAAATGCGCCTGATAACGCTTGCCCAGATCCAGTTCACGGCAGAATTTGGCGAACGACGCCGGCGTCAGTCCGGCCACGCCCGACGGTACGCTACTCACCCGCACCTGACTGCCGACGGGGTAGTTATCGGTCTCCTCGTCTTCGGTGAAATTCTGCATCGCCGCTTGCAGCAATGTCTGTGTGGCATGTGGAAAGGTTTGAATGCCCTCAGGGTCGGTAGAGGTTGGCGGGCAACCGCAATCAACCCCCGGCAAACTCAACAGATCCTTTTCAACATCGAAGACCGCCGACCACTTGGCATTCAGCGCGCTGGTCAACTCAGCAATACAAAAGGCATTCAGAGGTTTGAGCTTGAGCAGATCCTTCTCGACCTTGAGTTGAATCGTGAGCAGGTCGCGCGCGGTTTGATCGAGCGCGACCAGCGTGCTGGTCGAACTGTTAAGCAACATTTCGGGCAGGCTCTTGCGCAGCGCCTCGGCGCTGTCCAGGTCTGCTGTGGCTTCCAGCAAGACGCCGAGAACTTCATTCTGAGTCGGCGCACGCGGTGCGGATTTATCCTGTGTGGTGGTCATCGGCAATAGTCCTTTATTGCAGGTTTGAGCTTTAACCTTATCCGCATCCACTTAAAATTAAAATAGAAGACCCCGACACCTGCAAATCACATTACAACAAACACACTTCACACAAAACCGTGCAATACATATCTATATTAAACATTCAAATACCAACCAAAAACACACTCGAGACCATTCAATAATAGAACTGTTTTCATCACGATAAACCCACATAACATGATGTCTCATTTACGAAAGGGACTTCCCGCATGACTTTACCAACAAACACCCCGCCCGCCACGATATCGGACGTTGACGCCAGCGCGAACATTTCCGATGACGTCCAGGTTCAGGACAAGGCAACTGCCGTGCAACGTTTCATCACCCACGGTATGGCAAAAGAAGATTCCACCAGGCTGGCCGGATTGCGCGCAACGCTCGATGACGCGCTGCCCTATCAGACTTATATTGATGAGCTGGCAGGCAAGCTGGAAACACCGGAAAGTTTCTGCAAACGCGAACTTCACCGTGAACTGCTGCAAACCCATGGAACACGGCTCGGCGTCTACGACAGCCTCAGACTGATGCCTGCAAACTCTACGGACGGTGAGTCATTTACCTATACCCTGCTGCAGGCGGCGATGCTGAACTTCACCGACGAAGAAGCGGCTCCCGGTTACTTCTCGAACGACAGCGAGATTTTGGACATGCTCGGCCAGGGATCCGCTGACGCCCCTGACACGATCAAGGTGTCTGCACAAGAATTTGCTGCTCTCAGTCGCAAGCTGGATCTGGGAGGTCAATACCAGAAACACATCGCCAGAACATTTAAAGTTTCAAACATTGATTTGATCGGCACGCGCCTGCACAAATTCAACATAAAGCTCAACGCCTATGAAAAATACTTTAAAAGCCCCGATTTCCCTCTGCACCGGCTTCTTACCCTGCTGAAACTGACAAACGGAAACGGAGACATTTTCAATGGCGACATGTTTAACAACGGCAAAATAAAACTGCATTCGATACAGTTATTTGGCAAGTACACCACAGATGCCATTGTGATCACATGCCGTCCGACTGATCAGTCGCCAATCGACCATAACATCGTATACATACCCAACGACCCGGGTGACGGCTTTTACAACGACGACAACGAAGATCAATCCAAATATCGATTCTCCATCAACTTCCTTACAAATAACGAATTCCGAACACTCATCTTCTCCCAACTCACCAATACCGAGCAAAATGAAATAAGGGCAATGGATCTGAGTAGCATTTCGTTTGTCAACGACATAACGTTTATTCCGTTAAAGAAAGGGCTGTGCAAACATCTCTTCGATCGCTATCTGGATAAATTCTCCGTGGATGCAAGAGACATTGCGGTGCCGCTCGCCAATGTCAACGAACCCGCCTACGCCAATAGGCGCGAAGCGCGTACCTTGCTTCAGAGAGGGCGACTATCCGTCAGCCCACCCCATGATTTCAGCAGCCGCTTGCGCACTTACGCCACGGATCAACTGCTGGCCTCCGTGTTCGCCGGCCTGGGCAGTTGGACCGCCATCGAGAAGTACAATGCCCTGTCACGGCTGCTGGATCTGAAAAAACGATTGTCCGCTCCTGATACCGAACAACACGGATTGCCGGTGGACGCCAACTGACAATTATTCAAAAAACATCGTCGCCCCATCCGTTCAATTATCAGCAATCAGCGAAGACTCAACGACCGCTCATTGCGCAGCAGCGATAGCTCCAAAACCAGCCTTATAACTTATCGTTCTAAAACTCCGTTTAACGAGGGGGGTCAGTTTCCGGGTACCCTGTTTATTGAGTAGTACTGCTTGACCCCTCCCCAACGGAAAAACCGGTAAGGACTTTATGTGCGGATTAGCTGGCGAGTTACGCTTTGATCATCAACCTGCAGACCTTGCAGCCATTGAGCGAATCACCCATCACCTGGCCCCTCGTGGCCCCGACGCGTGGGGCTTCCACGCACAAGGGCCGATTGCCCTGGGCCATCGTCGCCTGAAAATCATGGACCTCTCGGACGGCTCGGCGCAGCCGATGATCGACAGTCAATTGGGCCTGTCTCTGGCCTTCAACGGCGCAATCTACAACTTCCCTGAACTGCGAGCCGAACTCGAAGCGCTCGGTTATGCCTTCTATTCCGGTGGCGACACCGAGGTGCTGCTCAAGGGCTTTCACGCCTGGGGTGAAGCGCTGCTGCCGAAACTCAACGGCATGTTTGCCTTCGCCATTTGGGAGCGCGATGCACAGCGCTTGTTCATCGCCCGTGACCGTCTCGGCGTAAAGCCGTTGTACCTGTCGCGCACCGGTCAGCGCCTGCGCTTTGCCTCAGCCCTGCCGGCGCTGCTCAAGGGCGGCGATATCAACCCGATCCTCGATCCGGTGGCGCTCAATCACTACCTGAATTTCCACGCAGTGGTACCGGCCCCGCGCACCCTGCTGGCCGGCATTGAAAAACTGCCGCCCGCCACCTGGATGCGCATTGAAGCCGATGGCACCACCGAGCAGAAAACCTGGTGGACCCTGCCCTACGGCCCACACGACGACGAGAAGAACCTCACCCTCGAAGACTGGACCGATCGCGTACTCGACAGCACCCGCCAAGCCGTGGCGATCCGTCAACGTGCGGCGGTGGATGTCGGCGTGCTGCTGTCCGGCGGCGTCGATTCGAGCATGCTCGTCGGTCTGTTGCGTGAAGTGGGCGTGGAAAACCTGTCGACCTTCTCGATCGGTTTTCAGGATGCCGGTGGCGAGCGCGGGGATGAGTTTCAGTATTCGGATCTGATCGCTAAACACTACGGCACTCAGCACCATCAGTTGCGTATCGACGAGAAAGAGATCATCGAGCAATTGCCTGCGGCGTTTCGCGCCATGAGCGAGCCGATGGTCAGCCACGACTGCATCGCGTTCTATCTGCTGTCGCGTGAAGTGGCCAAGCACTGCAAGGTTGTGCAGAGCGGCCAGGGTGCCGACGAGTTGTTCGCCGGTTATCACTGGTACCCGCAAGTGGACGGTGCGCCAGACCCTTACGCGGCCTATCGCGAAGCGTTTTTCGACCGCAGCTACGACGACTACGCCGCCACCGTGCAACCGAAATGGCTGACCGCCAATGACGCCGCCGGCGACTTCGTGAAAGAACATTTCGCACAGCCCGGTGCCGATGCCGCCGTGGACAAAGCCCTGCGCCTGGACAGCACGGTGATGCTGGTGGACGACCCGGTCAAACGCGTCGACAACATGACCATGGCTTGGGGTCTGGAGGCGCGAACGCCGTTTCTCGATTATCGACTGGTCGAACTGTCGGCGCGGGTTCCCGGCCAGTTCAAGCTGCCCGACGGTGGCAAACAAGTGCTCAAGGAAGCGGCACGTCGGGTCATCCCGAGTGAAGTGATCGACCGCAAAAAAGGCTACTTCCCGGTGCCGGGCCTCAAGCATTTGCAAGGCGACACGTTGAACTGGGTGCGTGAACTGTTGCTTGATCCGAGCCAGGATCGCGGTCTGTTCAACCCGGCCATGCTCGACAAATTGCTGACTGACCCACAAGGCCAACTGACGCCGTTGCGTGGTTCGAAGCTGTGGCAACTGGCGGCCCTGAACCTGTGGCTCAGTGAACAAGGAATCTGATCGATGAAACCCCACGCCACGGCTTACAGCCAGCGCCTGTTGCGCGGTCAGACTCCGTCCTATGAACGTTTGCAGGCGCGGCTGGCCGAGGACGGCAGCGAACTGGCCGCCGATCCGATCGCCGTGCATTGCGGCTGGGGCCGATTGCTGATCGGCCACACCTTTCCTGACTCGGCAACGCTGGCCCAGGAGTTGCTCAACGAGCAACAAGGCGAGCGAGATATCGCGCTGTATGTTGCCGCGCCGCAACAGATCCTCGGCCTCGAACCGACGCAGTTGTTTCTCGACCCCTCCGACACCTTGCGCCTGTGGTTCAGCGACTACCGCCAAGCGACCCGCGTGTTTCGTGGTTTCCGCATTCGTCGCGCGCAAAGCGAGGCAGACTGGCAGGCGATCAATCAGCTATACCAGGCGCGCGGCATGTTGCCGATCGATGCCCAACGGCTAACCCCGCATCATCAGGGCGGCCCGGTTTACTGGCTGGCCGAGGATGAAGACAGCGGCGCCGTGATCGGCAGCGTCATGGGTCTGAATCATCACAAAGCGTTCAAAGACCCGGAAAACGGTAGCAGCTTGTGGTGTCTGGCGGTTGATCCGCAATGCTCGCGCCCCGGCGTCGGCGAAGTGCTGGTGCGGCACTTGATCGAACACTTCATGAGTCGCGGCCTGAGCTACCTGGACCTGTCGGTGCTGCATGACAACCGTCAGGCGAAAAGCCTCTACGCCAAACTCGGTTTTCGCAATCTCTCGACCTTCGCCATCAAGCGCAAGAACGGCATCAATCAGCCGCTGTTTCTGGGACCTGGGCCTGAGGCGCAGTTCAATCCGTATGCGCGGATCATTGTCGAGGAGGCGCACCGTCGCGGCATCGATGTGCAGGTGGACGACGCCGATGCCGGACTGTTCACCCTCAGTCACGGTGGGCGCCGCGTGCGATGTCGCGAATCGTTGAGCGACCTGACCAGCGCCATCAGCATGAGTCTGTGTCAGGACAAAAGCCTGACGCACAACGTGTTGAAGGCGGCGGGGCTCAACCTGCCCTCGCAGCAATTGGCGGGCAACGCCGACGACAACCTGGCGTTTCTCGATGAGCATCAGCGAGTGGTGGTCAAGCCGCTTGATGGTGAACAGGGTCAAGGTGTGGCGGTGGATTTGCAGAGCATTGAAGAGGTGCAGCAGGCCATCGAAGCAGCGAAACAGTTTGATAGCCGGGTGCTGTTGGAAAGCTTTCACGAAGGGCTGGATCTGCGGATTCTGGTGATCGGTTTTGAAGTCGTTGCGGCAGCGATTCGTCGTCCGGCCGAGGTGGTCGGTGATGGCCAGCATTCGATTGGCGCGCTGATCGAAGCCCAGAGTCGCCGCCGGCAAGCGGCCACCAGCGGCGAAAGCAAGATCCCGCTGGATCACGAAACCCAGCGCACCTTGCACGCGGCCGGTTATGACTACAGCAGCATCCTGCCAGCGGGCGAATCGCTGTTTGTGCGGCGCACGGCCAATCTGCACACCGGCGGTACGCTGGAAGACGTCACGGCGATTCTGCATCCAACCCTGATCGATGCAGCGGTACGCGCAGCGCGGGCACTGGACATTCCGATGGTCGGCCTCGACCTGATGGTGCCGGCGGCGGATCAGCCGGAGTACGTGTTTATCGAAGCCAACGAGCGCGCCGGATTGGCCAACCATGAGCCGCAGCCGACAGCCGAGCGGTTTGTCGATTTGCTGTTTCCGCACAGTCAGCCAGCTAACTCGTAATGATGCGGCGCCTCGGCTGACGTGTTCGCGAGCAAGCCTGCTCCCACAGGTTTTGTATTCACCTCACAACCTGTGGGATCTGGCCTGCCAGCGATCAGGCCAGATCAGGCACCCCAAATTCTCCTCATCGAAACCATCGATGTGCTCAACCCATCAGGAGTTTCCATGACCCTCCAAATTCCCGAACCAGATCTCAACTACCTGCAAAAAGTCCTGTTGGAAATGCTCGCCATTCCCAGCCCGACAGGGTTCACCGACACCATCGTGCGTTACGTCGCCGAACGTCTGGAGGAACTCGGCATTCCCTTCGAGATGACCCGTCGTGGCACCATCCGCGCGACGCTCAAGGGCAAGAAAAACAGCCCTGACCGCGCGGTCTCGGCGCACCTGGACACCATCGGCGCCGCTGTGCGCGCCGTCAAAGACAACGGTCGCCTGACCCTCGCCCCGGTCGGTTGCTGGTCGAGCCGTTTCGCCGAAGGCAGTCGCGTCAGTCTGTTTACCGACAACGGCGTGATTCGCGGCAGCGTCTTGCCGCTGATGGCCTCCGGACACGCGTTCAACACGGCCGTGGATGAGATGCCCATCAGTTGGGATCATGTGGAGTTGCGTCTGGACGCCTATTGCGCGACCAAGGCTGACTGCGAATCGCTGGGCATCTGCGTCGGCGACGTAGTGGCGTTCGATCCGCTGCCGGAATTCACCGAAAGCGGCCATATCAGCGCTCGTCACCTGGATGACAAAGCGGGGGTCGCGGCATTGCTGGCGTCACTCAAAGCCATCGTCGACAGCGGTCAGGAACTGATGATCGACTGTCACCCGCTGTTCACCATTACCGAAGAGACCGGCAGCGGCGCAGCGGCGGCATTGCCGTGGGACGTCAGCGAGTTCGTCGGCATCGACATTGCGCCGGTCGCGCCGGGGCAGCACTCCAGTGAGCATGCGGTGAGTGTGGCGATGCAGGATTCCGGCGGGCCTTACGACTATCACCTGTCACGACATTTGCTGCGTCTGGCCAGCGAGAACGAGTTGCCGGTGCGCCGGGACCTGTTCCGCTATTACTTCAGCGACGCGCATTCGGCGGTGACCGCCGGCCATGACATCCGGACCGCCCTGCTCGCCTTTGGCTGCGATGCGACGCACGGTTATGAGCGCACGCACATCGACAGTCTGGCGGCACTTAGTCGACTGCTGGGGGCTTACATTCTGAGTCCTCCGGTGTTCGCCAGCGATGCGGCGCCGGCCAATGCGTCGCTTGATCGCTTCAGTCATCAGATTGAGCACGAGACGCAAATGGAGAGTGATACACGCGTGCCGTCGGTGGACAGTCTGGTAGGGCAACGTTCGGACAGTTAAATCCATGGTGCCCGGACCGCTCCCACCGTTGGAATACGTTTCACTGTGGGGGCGGACTTGCTCGCGAAGGGCCGGCACAGGCAACACAAAACTGGCAGCCAAACATCAATCGCCGTAGCATCCCGACATTGATTTAGCCGAGGTGCCCATGCTCATCCCCTACGACGCTCTTGAAGTCGACACCCTCACTCGCCTGATCGAGGATTTCGTCACCCGCGACGGTACCGACAACGGCGACGACACGCCGCTGGAAACCCGTGTGCTGCGTGTGCGTCAGGCGCTGACCAAAGGCCAGGCGCTGATCGTCTTCGATCCGGAAAGCGAGCAGTGCCAGTTGATGCTCAAGCACGACGTGCCCAAGCACCTGTTCGACTGAAGCCCTTAGCGGGCCTTTTGCCTGGCCTGCTGACGCTGGATCCGTTCGTAGACCTCCGCGCGATGCACATTGACGTTCTGAGGCGCCTCGACGCCAAAGCGCACACTGGAACCGTTCACTGACAGAACGCGCAGGGAAATATCGTCACCGATTGAGATCAACTCACCAACGACACGGCTGAGTACAAGCATGAGATTCGTCCTTCAGGGTTAGCGAACGCTGAAGATGCGCGGCTTGCGTGCGCCCCACAATGCATGGTCGGCAAATCAGTCTTGCCCTACACCCCCTCCAGCGCAGGACTGTCAGATACGTCCCACAAAACCATCAGTTCAAGCGGCACAAAAGCGCGGCCCGAATAGAATCACGCTCGCACCGATCACACACAACGCCACACCAATCCAGTCCGAACCCAGTGGACGAACCCGCTCCACCACTGCCAGCCAACCAATCGAAGCCACAATGTAGATCCCGCCATAAGCGGCATAGGCGCGACCGGCATAGGCCGCTTCGACACGGGTCAACAACAGGGCGAACAGCGTCAGACTGAGCAGCGCCGGGATCACCCACAGAGCGCTTTTGCCTTGACGCAGCCACATGAAGAAGGCGAAACAACCGGCGATTTCAAACAGCGCCGCGAGGAAGAACCACAAGTAATTGAGCATTGACGCGTCTCGACAGGATGACCATTGCCGCCACCCTAACGACGCATCCCCCCTTCAAGCAAGTTTCAAGCGTTGTTCTGCTTGGTCTTGGCGCGCATTTTGTCGGCCATGGTGGTCATTTCGTTGTAGAGCAGTTGCGGGTTCTTCTGCTTGATCGCCCAGGCCATACGGCCCTGTTCGTGAGGCAGGATCATGAACTCGCCTGCGGCCACTTGCTGATAGATATAGTCAGCGATGTCCGCTGCGCTGATCGGCGAACTTTCCAGCAACTTGCCAACCTGCGCTTTCATCGCCGGGTTCGGCCCACGGAAGGAATCAAGCAAGTTGGTCTGGAAGAATGACGGGCAGACGACATGCACACCGACTTCCTGTTGCGCCAGTTCAATCAACAGGCTTTCCGACAACGCCACCACGCCAGCCTTGGCCACGTTGTAGTTGCTCATGGCCGGGCCTTGCATCAACGCCGCCATGGAGGCGATGTTGATGATTTTGCCCTTGCTTTGCTCAAGCAACGGCAGAAACGCCTTGCAGCCCTTGACCACGCCCATCAGGTTGATTGCGATCTGCCAATCCCAGTCCTCCAGCGACAATTCGCTGAAGAACCCTCCCGAGGCCACACCGGCGTTGTTGACGATGATGTCGATGCCGCCGAGTTTCTCTTCGCACGCCTGAGCAAACGCGGTGAGCTGGCTGTAATCACGTACATCGCAGCGTTGAATAAAACCGTCGCCGCCGGCCTCGCGCACCTGTTTCAAGGTTTCTTGCAGGCCGGGTTCACTGACATCGGACAAGGCCAGTTGCCAGCCTTCACGCGCCCAGCGCAGCGCGATTTCGCGACCTAAACCCGAGCCCGCGCCAGTGATCATCATGCGATTTTGCATAGCAGACAGCCTTGTTGTTCCGGGGAAGATTCGCGCAGTGTAGCGAAGGATGTGCCGTCAGCCTCGCTCCATCAGATTGCTGAATGGTAGGAAAAAACCGTGGCGCGTTTGATTCGTTGGGAGGGACTAAGTTCTGAACTTTCGGAAGGGGAAAAAGAAATAAGCGAGCGATCCAAATACATTAAAAAAACATTGAATCTTCTTTCATTTGCACCAGTCGGAATTTATAAGCCGCCTGGAATTACTGAGTCTCCAGTCGACCTGAATACCAAGACTTCTCGAACGTTATCTACAAGGAAATCGACATGGGCACAATTCTTATCATTATCCTGGTCCTGTTGCTGATCGGTGGCCTGCCGGTCTTCCCGCACTCCAGAAGTTGGGGTTACGGTCCATCGGGCATTATCGGCGTGGTGCTGGTCGTGCTGGTCGTGCTGTTGTTACTCGGTCGGATATAACGATTCAAGCGTAAAAAAAGAGGCCCTTTTCAGGGCCTCTTTTTTTTTGCGTGGCATTTTATTGCGCGGGCATCAGTCTGGTTTGCCGCTGACCACACCGGCGGTGTTTTCAATCAGACTCTTGGTCGCCGTTTGCAAGAACGCCTCGAGTTTGAGTTTCAACTCAGCAGTGCGCGGAGCATCCGGAATGATCTCCCCACTCGGGTTGGCACCCAAATGGTACTGATAGATTTTCGGTGCCATTTCTTTCTCTTTCGGCAGCACCAGAACCTGGTCAGCCGTGACGATGGCGGTGGTCTGCTCGCTGCCCGACGGTTTGATCACACCAAAACCGGTGTCGCCTTCCGGCAGGTTGAGCAAGTCACGGCCCCAGCACTGATGGCGCACTTCGCCACCCAGACGCCCCATGATGGTCGGCACGATGTCGATCTGCGTACCCACGGTGTGGTCACGCGTACCGAACTTCTCCTGGATGCCCGGGGCGATCATCAGCATCGGTACGTAGAAGCGGCCCAAGTCCATTTCGGTGATCTGACGCTCGTTACCGAAACCGTGGTCGCCGACGATAACAAACAGGGTTTCCTTGAAGTACGGCTCTTTGCGCGCTTTCTCGAAGAACTGGCCCAGCGCCCAGTCGGAGTAACGCATGGCGGTCAAATGCTCGTTCAGTGAGCCACGATCGGTGACGCGCTCAACCGGCAACGGCGTCGGCAAGGCGTAAGGCGTGTGGTTGGACAGGGTTTGCAGCAATGCGTAGAACGGCTTGCCGTTTTCGCGGGCCTTGAGTTCCTGCAGACCACGGTCAAACATGTCCTGGTCGGACACGCCCCACGTCGGATCGGAGAACACCGGGTTGACGAAGTCGTTACGGCCAACGAAGTTAGTCATACCCTGGTTGCTGAAGAATCCCGACTGGTTGTCCCAGGCGAAGTCGCCGTTATAAACGTAAACATCGTCAAATTTGCGCGCACTGAGCAACTGCGGCAGGCCGGACAGTTTGTGGCTGCCTTCCGGGGTCTGCATCAAGTATTCGAAACCTGGCAGGTTCGGGAAGCAGGCCATGGTGGCAAACATGCCCTGATGGGTGTGCGTGCCGTTGGAGAAGAAGCGATCGAACAGCAGACCTTCCTTCGACAGTTTGTCGAGGTATGGCGTGATGTTGCCCGGAGCCCCCAACGCGCCGACCGAGTGACCGGCCATGCTTTCCATCAGGATCACGACAACGTTTTTGATCGGCAGGGTCTTGTCCGCTGGCGGCGTGTAGTCACGGCGCACCGCAGCGATATCGGCATCGACCAGTTTGTCGTCCGGCATGACCAGCATCTCACGCACGACGTTCTGCGCTTGCTCTTGTGGCAGCGTGGCTTTCCAGATGTTGTTGCGATCCTCGCCCATCCGATCCTTCGCCGCCGCGATCAGCGACAGCGTGCCGTTGAGGCCGAGCTGGTTGGCGAAGTTCGAATTGGTGGTGTAGACGTCCCCCCAACGCAGCGGCGGGCCCTGACGCAGAGTGCCACGGGCGGCCACCACGCAAATCAGCAGACAGACCACGAACACCGCAAGGCGCGTATACCACGGCGCGACCTGACGCGTGCTGACACTGCCACCACTGAAAGGCCCGCGCGGGCGCGTGGCTCGGTCGGCGCCTTTGAACGCCAGCGTCAGGATCACGGTGCCGACAACCCACGCCAGCAGATAGCGAACCACCGGAAAACCGTACCAGAGCATGCTCATCACGGTTTTCGGGTCTTCTTTCACGTATTGGAACACCAGACCGTTAAGGCGCTGGTGGAACTCACGGTAGAAGTCCATCTCCATCAGACCGAGGAACAGGGCGATGCTCGATGCGAGGGTCAGCCACAGACGGAAAAATCCGCGCGCCGCCATGGCCCGGGCACTGAATAGCGCCAGTACCAGCGGAACGCAAACGTAGACCACCAGGCGCAAGTCGAAACGCAACCCATTGACGAAAGCTTCAAGGAACGTCGAAACCGGGGTATCGAGGATCATTTCGCGGTTGTAGACCAGCAGCGCGAGGCGCAGCACGGAAAACATCACCATCATGACCAGTGCACAAAGCAGCGTGTAGGCCAGATGCGATTTGACGGTCGGTTGCAGTAGACGAGTAGAAGCTCGCTGCTGATTCAGGGCGTCCGGGATTGCCATGTCGTTTTAGGACCCATTGGAAGTTGAAGTTGCAAAATACAGCGGCGCCATGCCCTCTATTGGTCATTCCAGACCCCGGGGCTTGCGCGGTGCGCAAATGTTGCACGATCACCCGCACCATTGCCATTGATTAGTGCCCCGCCACCAGACACTTTCATTTAAAGCGGCGGCAGACAGGGACAGCGTGGAAACAGCGCGGGAGAATTGTCTTGGACGCTTTGTGAAAATTTCGTTCAACGCATATCTGGAAACACAATAAAAGCCATAAAACAAAACGCCCCGAATCAATCGGGGCGTTTTGCTGAATCCGTGGTGTTTACTTCTCGGCGAGCTCTTTCAGGGCTTTCAGAGTCTTGAACGGAGCATCAACGACAAACTTGTTGGCAACCATCGCCGGCACGCTGCCGCCTGGCTCCGTGTGCACTTGATAGGTCACTTCGACCTGATCGCCTTTTGGCACAAATTTCCAGAAGCCTTTGACCTGAGCCACCCGGACAAAACCTTTTTCCTCCGGAACATACTTCGGCACACCCTCCATGTTACGGGTCAGGCTGCCGTCGGCGCCTTCAACGGTCGTGATGTGCAGCACCGAATCACGCGGGGTGACCGGCCAAGGCGTGTTGAACTGGGTGTAAGTCCAGCTCTGATCACCTTCGTGCTTGAGCAGTTTCTGGGTCTTGCATTCGTGAATCCAGGCACAGGCGCCGGAAACGTCCTCCTGCAATGCACGCAGTTTGGCGACGGTGGTCTTCATCAGAGCGACGCCCTGATAGGACTTGTAGTCCGAACCCGGCACTTCGCTCAGGGAAACCTTGATGCCATCCTCGTTCTTGGCGACCTTCCAGTCTTCAGCCTGCGCGACCGAAGTCACCAGCACGGCAGTCAAACCACACAACACAGCGATACGATGCAGCGAACCCATAGTCTTATTCCTTATTGTTGAAGTTCCGTTCGTTTGACACATCAAGCCGCCGTCATTTGCTCCCACCAACCGATCAACTTGATCGCTTCTTCCTGGCTGCGGCCACAGACTTCGATATCGGCGGCGAAACCGGAACAGACAGCCGGGCGCTCTGGACGGCCGAAAATGTTGCACAGGTTTTCGACCGAGAGTTGCACGCAACGTTCGCCGGCAGGTTTGCCATCAGGCATGCCGGGAATCGCCGAACTGATGGAGGGGGCAATGCAGCAAGCGCCACAGCCTTCACGGCATTTCATGACGAACAAGTCCTCGCGACGGGCAATGTGTAAAAGGGACGCGGACAGAGTAACCGCTAAAACGGCTGTTTCAAATTCCCTGAACCGGGGTTTTTACGGATAAGTGAATATGACTGACCAGTCTGCGACAAAGCGTCTGCTTTGCGGGTCACAGACGGGTTGTAATTACTGCTTGAATTCGAAATCCAGCGCCGCACCATCAATATCCCGGCGCTCTTCGTTACGCAGTTGCAACTGCATTTCGTTGCTGAGCAAACGGCCATTGAGTTGGAAGCCGCTAGTTTTCTCGCCAAAAAACTGCGGCAGGATGCCCTCGTGCTTCGGCAGCGAAACGGTTCCCTTCGGCTTCAATTCCTGGACCATCTCCTTGGGCAAGCTCAAGTCCAGTGTTGCCGGCGGCAGCTTGGTTTTCGCCACCTCTCTGGCGGGTTTCGACTTGGAGGCGATGGGCGCGCGTTTTTTAACGATTTTCTGCTGGGGAGGCTTGGCTGGCAGTGCCTTTTTCGCCACTGGCGGCTTTTTCGCTGCGCTCGTAGCCGCTGGTTTTTCTGAAGCTGCGGCCGCCACGACACCAGGTGCATGACCGATCATCAGCAAACAAAGCAAAACCCACATGGCAGGAAGAAACGCTTTCATGGACCCAACGACGCTAACGGCAGAGGGCCATATGCTCGCTTGTTGGACGTCACAAGACAAGTTTGACCCGCCACTCGCTCAAAATCCGCCAGCCGTTTCCTGACACAGTTGGGTCGCCAGCAGTCCCAGCGTCATCAACGCCCTCTCCGCCTCGCGGTTCCACGGGGTGCCACAGTTCAGGCGGATGCAGTGGTTGAACTGCTCGGTATTACTGAAGATCAGCCCAGGGGCGATGCTGATGCCCTGTTGCAGCGCACGAACATGCAATTCCTGAGTATTGACCCTGCCCGGCAGGCTCACCCACAGAATGAAACCGCCCGTGGGCCGGCTCATTTGCGTACCTTCGGGGAAGTACTGCTGCACCGCCAACTGAAACGCACTGAGATTTTTTCGGTATTCCTGGCGGATGTACCGTAAATGCCGGTCATAACCGCCATTCTCCAGATAAGCCGCAATCCCCATCTGCGTGACACTGCACGCCGAATGGGTACTGAAGGTCTGCAAGCGCTGAATTTCCTGCTGATACTTGCCAGCGATCATCCAACCGATGCGTACACCGGGCGACAAGGTCTTGGAGAAACTCGAGCAGTAAATCACCCGATCCAGTCGGTCATAAGCCTTGAGCGCCTTGGTGCGACCCTGTTCGAACATCAACTCGCCATAAATATCGTCTTCGACGATCTGGATATCGAAATCCGAAGCCAGACGCAGCAGTTGTTTCTGCCGCTCTTCAGGCATGGTGCCGCCCAATGGATTGCTCAGACGTGTGGTCAGCACCAACGCCTTGATCGACCATTGGTTGGCCGCCAACTGCAGAGCCTCCAAGCTCATGCCAGTGGCAGGGTCGCTGGGAATTTCAATGACTTTCAGACCCAACAGATCAGCCAATTGCAGCAGGCCGTAGTAAGTCGGCGACTCGGCGGCGATCAGATCGCCCGGCCGGGTCAGCACCCGCAACGACATCTGCAAGGCATCGACACACCCATGGGTGATCACCACTTCAGAGGGATCGACCACCACACCGGCGTCGCGCATGCGGATCGCTACCTGCCGGCGCAGCGGTTCGAAACCAGGGCTGAACATGTAGCTGAACGCCCGTGGACTGTGGAACCGGGTGACCTTGGCCAATTGCTGATGAAGTGCGCGCACCGGCAAGTAATCGACACTGGGCACCGCGGCCCCCAACGGGAATACGCCTTCACGGCGGGACTCGACCAGAACTTGTTGAATGATGCTGCTGCGGGTCACCAGACCTGGCCGTTCGACGCGGGCAATGTCGGGCGTCGGGGCCGTCAGCGCCGGGGTCTGGTGCACGTAATATCCGGACTGTGGCCGTGCGCGAATCAGCCCCTGATCTTCGAGGTTGGCGTACGCCTGCAACACCGTCGCATGGCTGACGTTGAGTTGCGAACTCATCTTGCGCACCGAAGGCACGCGTTCCCCCGGTTGATAGACCCCACGGCGGATGTCTTCGGCCAGTTGCTGAGCAATACGTTGGTAGAGCAAGAGATTGGTCATGACGCAGCACTCGATTTCACGGGCATTTTATTCTTGTGTGAAACAATACCGGAACAGTTTAGAAGTGTACTGGGACAGTTGTCACTCTAGTCGACCATACAGTGCAGTGTCTGCCACAACTGTATTGATTTGCGAGCTATTCGACAGACGTAAAAAAGCCCGGTGCTGCCTGACAGCCCGGGCTTTCCAGTGACGCCGCCCTCAGCGGGCGGCGCCGAGCTGGCCTGTTTCGTCGGAGAAAACAATTTCCACACGACGGTTCTGTGCCCGCCCACGCTCGGAAGCGTTGGCGTCTACAGGGTATTCGTCGCCGTAACCTTCGACCTGAATGCGTTTTTCGTCGATGCCCAGATCCGTCAGCACATCGGCAACGGACTGCGCACGGTCGCGGGACAGTTTGAGGTTTTCCTGCTTACCACCGGTGCTGTCGGCATAACCCTCGATGCGCACCACGCGTTTCGGGTTGAGTTGCAGGAACTGGACGATTTTCAACACAACACGGTTGGCCGAGTTTTTCAGCTCGGCTTCCCCAGTGTCGAACAGCACATCACCGAGCGTCATCACCAGACCACGGTCGGTCTGCGTGGTCGCCAGCGCGACTATTTGTTCTTCAAGCCACTTGCCCTGCTGCTGCACGCTGAGCAGTTTCGATTCGCGCAGGGCCAGTTGCAGGCGCTGACGCTCCAGTTCGAGCTTGGACGCACGCTCCTCGTTGAGCACCTGATTGGTGTGCTCGCGGGCGATTTCACTGTAGCGCTGGCTGAGATAGGCGTAATGAACTACATCCGACCCGCTGCCCCAATAGGTCGACAGGCGATCGGCACGGGCCAGCGATTCACCGGCGCGAATCACGTCTTTCGGCGCGATGCGCAGCACGTTGGAATCTTCCTTCACTTTCTGGAAGTCGGCGCTGGCCCCTTGCAGAGCGGATTCGCTATGTTGACCCGCACAGCCGTAAAGACTGGCGCAACCGGCAAGAATGAAACCGCCGAGAACTCTGGAGTTGAGGCTCATTGGGCATCTCCCAGTTGCTTGCGCAGACGGATGATGCGGGTGTTGAGCACATTCAACTGTTCTTCACTCTTTTGGGTCAGCACTTTGGCTTCCGCCAGGCGAGCATCCAGTTCAGCCTGCTCGGCACGCATGCGCGCGTTCCGGTAGGACTCATCAGCCATGTTGCCCTTTGCCCGGTTGTATTTGGTTTCGGCCAGTTTCATTTCCGGCACGTCATCGGCGGTGGCACCGACAGCCTTGGCTTGAGTGATGGCCTGCTCGGTCAGACGCATTTGTTCATTGGGTGCCGGATCGGTCGCGCAACCGGCCATGGCCAGAACGGCCACAGCCGCGAAAAGAGGTCGAATACTCACTAAGAATCCCTACTGTTTTGGGGTACTGACAGGTTGTTGCGGCTGTTGCTGCTGCGCCTTCCAACGCTCGATATTGCGTTGCAGCACAGCTTCCGTCAGTCCGGACGCGGGCAATTCTGTCATCTTTTTGGCCAACTGTCCGCGCAACCACGGATCGTTGCACGCCGAGTTGTGGGAAACCGCGAGGAACAGCCCCGGTCGATCAATCGGTTGCTCGAAGGCCAACAGGTCATTGGCCATGCCCAATGCCTGTGCGGCTGCCATGCCCGAGTAGCGACCGGCGAGTACATATTCCACTTCACCCAGAAGCAATTTCTGAAAAGCCTGAGTGAGGTTTGCTGTCCGGGTCAGGGTCAATTGCTGCTCGGCGAAAGTACCGAATGCCTCGGTCATTCGAGACTTTTCCGACAAACCTCCGGTATGTCCGTGCAGGTCCTGCGCTTCGTTGTAGAACAAGGTCGAGCCTTTGCGCGTCCACACCAGATAGTCGTTTTCCAGCAGCGGCGGATAGATGTAGTCGAGGTTTTCGAGCTCATTGAAGGTCAGCGGAGCATCCGCGAGCATGTCCATGCGCCCGCTGCGCACTTCATCCAGGGCTTGCGAGCGCTTGCCGGCGTAGAGCAATTGGACTTTGATGCCCAGGTCTTTGGCCACTTGCTGCAAAAGATCAGCACTGGCACCCATCAATTGCTTGGGGTTCTGCGGGTCTTGCCACAGGTATGGCGGCGCGTCCGGGCTGCCGGTGACGACGAGACGTTCGCACTTGCCGGCGGCCGCGACCAACCCCGGCAACAGTGCCAATCCCAACAATAGCGAGCAGTGCAAGCTGCGGCGCAGTTCCATGGCAAAACGCTCCCATCCAATTCCGAGACAAAAAAAACCCGACCAAAAGGTCGGGCTCTTTATAAGTGAAGCCGCCGGATTAGACCAGCTTCTCCAGCTCGGGTATCGCTTCGAACAGATCCGCCACGAGACCATAATCGGCCACCTGGAAGATCGGCGCTTCTTCGTCCTTGTTGATCGCAACGATCACTTTGGAGTCTTTCATGCCGGCCAGGTGCTGGATCGCGCCGGAAATACCGACGGCGATGTACAGCTGTGGCGCAACGATCTTGCCGGTCTGACCGACCTGCATATCGTTCGGTACGAAACCTGCGTCGACCGCAGCGCGCGAAGCACCGACGGCAGCGCCCAGCTTGTCGGCCAGGGCGTACAGGTGTTTGAAGTTGTCGCCGTTCTGCATGCCGCGGCCGCCGGAAACGACGATCTTGGCAGCGGTCAGTTCCGGACGATCGGACTTGGCCAGTTCTTCGTTGACGAAGCTGGAAGTACCGGCGTTGTGCGCGGCAGCAACGGCTTCAACAGCCGCAGAACCACCTTCAGCAGCCACCGGATCGAAACCGGTAGCACGCACGGTGATCACTTTGATCGCAGCGGTCGACTGTACGGTAGCGATGGCGTTACCGGCGTAGATTGGACGCTTGAAGGTGTCAGCGCTTTCTACCGAGATGATCTCGGAGATCTGGTCAACGTCCAGCGCAGCGGCAACGCGCGGCAGGATGTTTTTGCCGTTGGAGGTGGCAGCAGCCAGGATATGGCTGTAGCCAGCGCCAAGCTCGGCAACCAGTGGCGCAACGTTTTCCGGCAGCTGATGCGCGTAAGCGGCATTGTCAGCATTCAGGACTTTGCTCACACCTGCGATTTTCGCAGCAGCTTCAGCCACGGCGCCAGCGCCTTGGCCTGCGACCAATACGTGGATGTCGCCACCGATTTTGGCAGCGGCAGCCACGGTGTTCAGTGTGGCCGGGGCCAGCACTTTGTTGTCGTGTTCAGCGATTACCAAGATAGTCATGATCAGATTACCTTCGCTTCGTTTTTCAGTTTCTCGACCAGTTCAGCCACCGACTTGACCTTGATGCCCGCGCTGCGTGCAGCCGGCGCTTCGACTTTCAGAGTCTTGTTGGTGGAGGCGGTGGAAACGCCCAAAGCGTCCGGAGTCAGCACTTCGAGAGGCTTCTTCTTGGCTTTCATGATGTTTGGCAGGGACGCATAACGCGGCTCGTTCAAACGCAGGTCAGTGGTGACGATCGCTGGCAGTTTCAGGGAAACGGTCTGCGCGCCGCCGTCGATTTCGCGGGTCACGGCAACCTTGTCGCCGCTCACTTCGACTTTCGAG
>NZ_JBIUWM010000013.1:52766-100771 GCF_044743445.1 Pseudomonas sp. NPDC087615
TAGCCGCTCAGTGCCGCGAGCATCTGGCCGGTCTGGTTGTTGTCGCTGTCGATGGCCTGTTTGCCCAGGATCACCAGTTGAGGCTGTTCCTTGTCAACCACGGCCTTGAGCAGCTTGGCCACGGCGAGGGAGGTCAGATCTTCAGCGGATTCGACGAGGATGGCACGGTCAGCACCCAGAGCCAACGCAGTGCGCAGTTGCTCTTGAGCGGTGGTCGGGCCGATGGAGACGACGACGATTTCAGTCGCAACACCTTTCTCTTTCAGGCGTACGGCTTCTTCCACTGCGATTTCGCAGAACGGGTTCATCGACATCTTGACGTTGGCGAGGTCTACGCCGGAATTGTCCGCCTTGACGCGAACCTTGACGTTGTAATCCACAACGCGTTTGACAGCTACAAGAACCTTCATGGATTCCTCGTTACTCTCCGGTGAAAAGAAAGTCGCCTAGGCGAACCTGGCGGTTGATGCTCATCGGGCTAAAAGGGCACCTCTAAAAACGCCGGCTTGTGTCGGGGTGATTTCACGAAGTGGAGTGCGATGACCGTTCGTCAGTGGTGACCGATAAGTCATTGATCTTCACGCTGTGTAAACTGCGCGCCAGACCTGCGCTGCGCATCACCTTGTATTGCCTACGCCCTGTCTTTAGAGGTGCTCTTGAAACCGCCAGTCTGCCTACGGCGAGCGCAAAACCGCCCGTATATTGACCGGAACGCCTATTCCGGTCAATACGGCAAAATGGTCACTCATAAGCCGCGCTTCTTTGATTTCTCTGGGCTGGAGCCAATTCAAACAAACGTTTGTATTGGACGCTCGGAGTGGTGTAGATATAATGCGCCCCCTAGAGAGAAAGGTGGGTTTTCCAATATTCCCTTTGACGTTAACGTAAAGGCAATAGCGGATGCGACATCGAACCTCCAAATTAGAAAAAAAACTGTTGAGCCTTGAGTAGGAGATAGCCTGTGGAACGCGAATACATGGAATTCGACGTGGTCATCGTCGGTGCCGGCCCCGCTGGCCTGTCCGCCGCCTGCCGTCTGAAGCAGAAGGCCGCCGAAGCCGGTAAGGAAATCAGCGTCTGCGTGGTCGAAAAAGGCTCTGAAGTCGGCGCACACATCCTTTCCGGTGCCGTATTCGAACCCCGCGCTCTGAACGAATTGTTCCCGGACTGGAAAGAACTCGGCGCCCCGCTGCACACGCCGGTTACCCGCGATGACATTTTCGTGCTGAAAAACGCCGAAAGCGCGCAAAAAATCCCCGACTTCTTTGTGCCCAAGACCATGCACAACGAAGGCAACTATATTATTTCCCTCGGCAACCTGTGCCGTTGGCTGGCTCAGCAGGCCGAGAACCTGGGCGTGGAAATCTACCCGGGCTTCGCGGCTCAGGAAGCGCTGATCGACGAGCAAGGCGTGGTCCGCGGGATCATCACCGGTGATCTGGGCGTTGACCGCGAAGGCAATCCGAAAGAAGGCCTGTACACCCCGGGTATGGAGCTGCGTGGCAAATACACGCTGTTCGCCGAAGGTTGCCGTGGCCACATCGGCAAGCAACTGATCAAACGCTACAACCTTGACAGCGATGCTGACGCCCAGCACTACGGCATCGGCCTCAAAGAAATCTGGGAAATCGATCCGGCCAAACATCAGCCAGGCCTGGTGGTACACACCGCTGGTTGGCCGCTGGACATCATGGGCACCGAGAACACCGGCGGCTCGTTCCTTTATCACCTGGAAAACAACCAGGTTGTAGTCGGTCTGATCGTCGACCTGTCCTACAGCAACACCTACCTGTCGCCGTTCGACGAGTTCCAGCGTCTCAAGCATCACCCGGTGCTGGCTCAGTACCTGGAAGGCGGCAAGCGCATCAGCTACGGCGCTCGCGCCATTTGCAAGGGCGGCTTGAATTCGCTGCCGAAAATGGTCTTCAAGGGCGGCGCGCTGATCGGCTGCGACCTCGGCACCCTGAACTTCGCCAAGATCAAGGGCAGCCACACCGCGATGAAGTCCGGCATGCTCGCCGCCGAATCGGTGGCCGACGCGCTGTTCGCCGAGAAGGATGGCACCGAAGAGCTGACCACTTACGTCGACGCGTTCAAGAAGAGCTGGCTGTACGACGAACTGTTCGCCAGCCGTAACTTCGGCCCGGCGATTCACAAGTTCGGCGCCATTGTCGGCGGTGGTTTCAACTGGCTGGATCAGAACATCTTCGGCGGCAAACTGCCGTTTACTCTGCACGACACCAAGCCGGACTACGCCTGCCTCAAGCTCGCCGCCGACTGCAAGAAGATCGACTACCCGAAACCCGACGGCAAACTCAGCTTCGACAAACTCAGTTCGGTGTTCATCTCCGGTACCAACCACGAAGAAGAACAGCCGTGCCACCTGAAGCTGACCGACCCGAGCATCCCGATCAGCAAAAACCTGCCGTTGTACGACGAACCGGCGCAGCGCTACTGCCCGGCCGGCGTATACGAAGTGATCACCAAGGAAGACGGCGAGAAACGCTTCCAGATCAACGCCCAGAACTGCGTGCACTGCAAGACCTGTGACATCAAGGACCCTGCGCAAAACATCACCTGGGTCACGCCGGAAGGCGCTGGCGGCCCGACTTACCCGAATATGTAAGCCGAACCGCTGAACATCGAGGCTCCCGAAATGGGGGCCTTTTTGTTACCCGCAATATTTGCATCACCACGAAACCCATGTGGGGCTTGCTCGCGAAGGCGTCGTGCCAGGCAACCTATCTGTCAACTGACACACCGCATTCGCGAGCAAGCGCGCTCCCACAGGGACTGTGGCAACTCAGGCTGAGCGCTCGTCGCCGGGGTTGCGCTCGAAGTAACGTTTGTACTCGCGACTGAACTGCGAAGTACTCTGATACCCCACCCGATGCGCGACCTGCGCCACACCCAAGCCTTCAGCCACCAGCAACGTCTGCGCCTTGAGCAACCGCAAGCGCTTGAGATACTGCACCGGCGACAACAACGTGCTGCGTTTGAAGTGTTCGTGAAACGTCGAAACGCTCATGTTCGCGCAACTGGCCAGCGTCTCGACATTCAACGGCTCCGTGTAATGCGCATGCAGATGGCTGATCGACGCCGCCACCCTCGCAAACTGCCCCTGCTGCTCGACCAACGCCCGCAACACATCGGCCTGCGGCCCGCGCAATGCGACGAACAACAATTCACGCACCCGTGCCGGCCCGAGAATCTGGCATTCCAGCGGATCGTGCAGACAGCTCAGCAGCCGTTCGACACAACCGCGCATACCATCGTCGAGCACCACCGAAGTCATCGACTCTGGCGTCTGCGCCGGAATATGCCGCCCCGGCGCGAGTCCCATCGCCAGCACCAACTCGCCAAGCAACACCCGATCAATCGCCACCGACACCCCTAGCAACGGCGCATCCGGCAAGGCAAAGGTTTCACATTCAAAAGGCACCGGCAGCGCCTGAATCAAATAATGCCCCGCACCGTATTCCATTGTCCGAGGCCCAAGGAACGCCAGTTTGCTGCCCTGGGCGATGATCATCAGGCTCGGCTCATAAATGTGCGGGCCACGGGCGACGTCGCAACTGGCGCGCAACACCCGCACGCCCGGCAGCCCGGTCTGGGAATAACCGTCGCGCAGTGCCAGCGGTTCAATCAGCGAAACCAGCCTGGCATTGGCATCAAGGTGACGGGTCAATTGCATCGAAAGTGTCTTCACAAAATTCATGGAAAAAGGGATGAAAGCATCATCGCAGATCCTTTTGCCTATGCGACCGATCAAACCTGCATGCCGGAGGATTAGGCATGAGACCCGGAGGAATCGTCATGGCCGGACCGGCGGACGGCGCCCAAAATGCGCCGCCTCACCTGTCACTGCTTTTGCGAGGTTCCACATGTACACCGCCATCGGCTATGCGGCCCAATCGGCCACCACCCCCCTCGCCCCGATGAAGTTCGAACGTCGCAGCCCACGGGCCGACGATGTCGCCATCGAAATCCTTTACTGCGGCGTCTGCCACTCCGACATTCACCAGGCACGCAACGAATGGGGCATTGCTGTTTACCCGTTGATGCCCGGCCACGAGATCGTCGGAAAAGTCACCGCCATCGGTACGAATGTCACCAAGCATAAAGTGGGCGACCTGGTCGGCGTTGGCTGCATGGTCGACTCCTGTCGCACCTGCGAAGCCTGCCAATCGAACCTTGAGCAATACTGCCTCGAAGGCCCGACCATGACTTACGCCACCCCGGATCGGGTCGACGGCAGCAACACCATGGGCGGTTATTCGGACAGCATCGTCGTCAGCGAACACTTCGTGGTCCGCATTCCGGAAAAACTGGCATTGGCCAGCGCCGCACCGATCCTATGCGCCGGCATCACCACGTACTCGCCGCTCAAGCACTACGGCGTCAAGGCTGGCGACAAGGTCGGGATTCTCGGCATGGGCGGCTTGGGCCACATGGGCATCAAGTTCGCCAAAGCCATGGGCGCTGAAGTGACCTTGTTCACCCGTTCGGCGAGCAAGGCTGAAGAAGGCCGTCGTCAGGGCGCCGATCATGTGATCGTCTCCACCGACGCCGAGCAGATGAAAGCCGCCGCCGGTTACTTCGACTTCCTGCTCGACACCATTCCGGTGCAACACGACCTGAACCCGTACCTCGACACCTTGCGTTTTGATGGCGTACACATTCTGGTCGGTCTGATCGAGCCCGTTGATCCACCGGTACACGCCGCCAAACTGGTATTGGGTCGTCGCGTACTGGCCGGTTCCTTGATCGGCGGCGTCGCCGAAACCCAGGAAGTGCTGGATTTCTGCGCCGAGCACAACATCACCTGCGACATCGAAATGCTCGACATCCGCCAGATCAACGAGGCCTACGCCCGGATGATCGCTGGTGACGTGAAATACCGTTTCGTGATCGACATGGCAACGCTCAAAGTTTAAATCTTAAGCCCAAGCTCTGCCGACAACCGGGCTGTGACCCCTTTGATCAGGGGAATCAGCTCGGCCATTTTTTCCAACGGCATGTACGGCACGGTGCTGGCAATGCTGATTGCCGCGACGATACGTTTGCTTGCATCGCGGATCGGCGCCGCCACGCAACGGATCGACGGTTCGTTGTCTTCCAGATCGAACGCGTAGCCACCGGCGACGTATTCGGCCATTCGCTGCTCAAGCTGTTCCCACGATTGCTGGGGATGCTGCGGCCAGAACTGACTTTTCCCACCCGCCGGCAGGCTGATGTCGTACAGGCGCTGCCAATCCTGCGGCGAATCATCGAGCATCAAGGCCTTACCGATCCCGGTGCGCGCCAACGGCATTCGATGGCCGACCCGCGAACGCATTTCCGGGCCATTGCGCCCCGGATTCTTCAGCAGATACAGCACTTCATCGCCTTCACGAATCCCCAGGTGAACGGTATCCCCCGTCAGCGCCGACAACTCGTCCAGATACGTCCCGGCCAGACTCACCAGCGGCAACTCTTCGCGCGCCTGAAACCCCAGCTCAATCAGCTTCGGCCCGAGCAAATACCCGACCTGCGGCACCACGCGCAGATAACGCTCGTCGACCAGACAACTGGCCAGTCGATGGGTGGTGCTGCGCGTCGTACCGATCAGCCGCGCGATCTCCTTGAGATCGCGGGCGCCACTGGCCACAGCCTGCACCACACCCAAGCCGCGCAGCAGCGTTTGCGTGCCGGTGGGCGCGGCGTCCTTGGTTTTTTCCGGGGCGTCTTCCTGCATATCCAGCCTTTACCGTTGAGCGAGGGAACGGGCGGCATTATGGTCGCCCGATGCTGACCACTACAACTTGATACGTTCGACCTTGCCCACCAGCAGCACGTAGGACAAAGCGCCGATCAACGCGAGAACCGCGATATAGGTGATCGCCGGGGCAAACGAGTCGCCACTGGCGAGGAACCCGATCACGATCGGCGTGGCAATCGCTGACAGGTTGCCGATGAAATTGAACACCCCACCGGTGAGGCCGAGCAGCCGCGCCGGCGCGAGGGTCGACACCAGCGACCAGGTGATTGATGCCAGGCCGTTGCCAAAAAACGCCAGCGCCAGGAAGGCAATCACCAGCGGCGTCGATTCAACGAAGTTGGCACCGATGATCGAAGTGGAAATCAACAACCCGCCGATGATCGGCAACTTGCGCGCAAACCCTACGGTGTAACCGCGACGAATCAGGAAATCGGAAAAGAACCCTGAACACAGCACGCCAATGAACGCCGCGAGAAACGGCAGCGACGCCAACAGGCCGGACTTGATGAAGTCCATGCCGCGATATTTCACCAGATAAGTCGGGAACCACGTCAGGAAGAACCACAGCGTCGAGTTCAGGCAGAACTGACCGAGGTAGATGCCCCACAACTTGCGCTGGCTGAGAACGATGCCTAGATCTGTCCAACTGAATTTGGCTTTGACCTTGGCAGTCTCGGACTGGATATCCACCAACCCGCCGCCCTCACGAATCAGATCGATTTCTGCCTCATTGACGCCTTTGAAGTCGCGAGGTTCGCGATACACCGCGTACCAGATCGCCGCCCAGATGATGCCCACTGCACCGGTCGCGACGAACACCATGTGCCAGCCGAACTCGTGTTGCAGCCAGGCCAGGACCGGGGTAAGAAAGGCCAACCCAACGAACTGACCGGAGGTATAGAAACCAATCGCCGTGGCGCGCTCGCGCTCAGGAAACCAGGTGGTGACCACGCGGCTATTGATCGGATAGGCCGGCGCCTCCAGCGCGCCGACCGCCATGCGCAGGACGAACAGCGCAATGAAACTGGCGGCGAAGCCAAGCATCACCGTGGCCACCGACCACAGCAGCAGCGCGACGCTGTACAGGATGCGCGGCGGCACCCGATCCACCAGCCAGCCGCCGGGGATCTGCATGGCGGCGTAGGTCCAGCCGAACGCGGAGAAAATCAGGCCGACGTGAATCGGGTCGATGCCCAGCTCAGTGGTCAGCGCCGGCGCGGCAATCGACAGGTTGCTGCGGTCGAGGTAGTTGATCACCACGGTGATGAACAGCAACACCATGATGAAAAATCGCTTACGGCTAGGCGCGACTAAAGACGCCTGCCCGGTGAGGGTTTGCGGTTGCATGGGGGTGCCTCTTGTTATGTTTATTGAGGTCGTTGAATGCAGATACCCCATCCATGGAGATCTAAATGGTGGGAGCGGGCTTGCTCGCGAATGGGATGTGTCATCTGCAGCAATATCGACTGCAAGCCCTCTCCCACAGGGGGACATCAGTGATGTCGGTGACTCACCACTCGGCAAAACTGCCATCGGCATGGCGCCAGATCGGGTTACGCCAGCGGTGGCCGACGGCCGCACGCTCGATCACGTATTCCTCGTTGATCTCGATCCCCAAGCCCGGCCCGTTCGGGATCTTCACGAAGCCTTTGTCGTAATCGAATACCCGCGGATCTTTCACGTAATCGAGCAAATCGTTGCTCTCGTTGTAATGGATGCCCAGGCTCTGCTCCTGGATAAACGCGTTGTAACAAACCGCGTCCAGTTGCAAACACGCCGCCAGCGCAATCGGCCCCAACGGGCAATGCAGCGCCAATGCCACGTCGTAGGCTTCGGCCATGTTGGCGATCTTGCGGGTTTCAGTGATGCCGCCCGCGTGGGAAGCATCCGGCTGGATGATGTCGACGTAACCTTCGCTCAACACCCGTTTAAAATCCCACCGCGAGAACAGTCGCTCACCGAGGGCAATCGGCGTGCTGGTCAGCGGCGCCAGTTCTTTCAACGCTTCGTAGTTTTCGCTGAGCACAGGCTCCTCGATAAACATCAGTTTGTACGGATCGAGTTCCTTCATCAGCACCTTGGCCATGGGCTTGTGTACCCGGCCATGGAAGTCGACACCGATGCCGACGTTCGGCCCGACCGCATCACGCACGGCGGCGACGTTGGCCAACGCGAGGTCGACTTTTTCAAAGGTATCGAGAAATTGCAGCTCTTCGGTGCCGTTCATTTTTACCGCGGTAAACCCACGACTGACGGCCTCTTTCGCGGCGCGTGCTGTATCGGCCGGACGGTCGCCACCGATCCACGAATACACACGGATCTTGTCGCGCACCTGGCCGCCGAGCAAATCGCTGACCGACACGCCGAGGGCCTTGCCCTTGATATCCCACAGGGCCTGGTCGATGCCGGCCAGTGCACTCATGTGGATCGCGCCGCCACGGTAAAAGCCGCCGCGATACAGCACTGTCCAGATGTCTTCGATGTTGCGTGGGTCTTTGCCGATCAGGTAGTCGGACAATTCTTCTACGGCGGCCGCCACGGTGTGTGCGCGACCTTCAACCACAGGCTCGCCCCAACCGGTCACGCCTTCGTCGGTTTCGACCTTGAGGAAACACCAGCGCGGCGGGACGATGAAGGTGGTGAGTTTGGTGATTTTCATCTTTTTGTCTCTCTTGTTGGATGCGCCAGAGTTCTTAGCGAAGGGCCTTCCAGGCAGTGACGTAGCCCGTGGCATTGACCGCCACTTGCTCCGGCGTCATGCCCGGTTTGAACAACCCGGAACCGAGGCCGAAGCCTTTCACTCCGGCGTCGATAAACGCCTGCATGTTGTCCGGGGTGATGCCCCCGACCGGTGCCAGCACCGTGCCCGCCGGCAACACCGCCAGCCAGGCTTTGACGACCGCAGGGCCCATCTGCTCGGCCGGAAACAGCTTGAGTATGTCCGCCCCCTCCTCCAGCGCCGCGAACGCTTCGGTCGGTGTGGCCACACCCGGCGACAGGTACAGCCCCGCCGCTTTCGCTGCACGCAGTACCTTGGCATCGCTGTGCGGCATGACGATCACCTGGCCGCCCGCCTCTTTCACCAAGTTGACCTGTTCCGGCGTCAACACCGTACCGGCACCAATCAGGCAATCGGCGGGCAAGGTCCTGCGCAGGATGCGAATACTTTCGTACGGTGACGGGGAATTAAGCGGTACTTCAATGACGCGAAATCCGGCTGCATACAGGACTTCTCCGACAGCGGCGGCTTCCTGCGGATGCAGGCCACGCAGGATCGCGATCAGACCGTTTTGTGCCAATGCTTGCTTGAGCATGTCAGGCCTCCAGTCAGGGTTAACGGGATGGGGAATCAATCAGTCCGGCGGCCAGCGCCAATTGCCACAAACCACGCTCGGTGGCCTGTTCGGCCAGCGTGACCTTAGCGAAACCGCAGGCATCGAGAGCGCGGCTATAGCGCACGCAGAGTGGCGCGTTGCCGATGAGGATGATCGAAGGAAGATTCGGGTTGTTGCGGCGACGCCGTTGCACTGAGGCGAGCGCCGCCAACTCATGACCGATCATCAGGCCAGACAGATAATCCGCTTGGGCCGTCGGGCTCAGTTCACCGGTCAGCCCCAAGGTACGGGCGCTAAACAACGTCGAGAGCACGCCGAGTTCACCGTCCGCCGACAGCGCAACCTGTATGCCCCGGTCAAACGCCTGACCATCGAACGCCGCACCTTGCTGTTGGGTACGGCCGAGGATGCTGTGATCACTGAGCACAGCGAATACTTCGCCGGTCATGAAGGTGTCGAAATGCGTGATGCAGCCATCGACCACCTCCACCCATTTCGAGTGACTGCCCGGCAGGCCGATCAACAACTCATCGCCCGCCTCGACCGGCAGATTTTGCAGAATGCCGAGAACTTGCGTCTCTTCGCCGCGCATCACATTCGGCAGACGCGAACGCTGAATCACGCCTGGCACGATATGCACTCGCGTGCCGCGAAGACTGACAACTGTTTGTAGGGATTTTCCGAGATTGGCGACGTTCGCCGGCGTCTCGCAGTAGGCCGCTTCGCGCCAGCCCTGCGCGCTACCGACCATACCGCAAGCGATCACCGGCAGATCCGGCTGCGCATTGAGCCAGTCGCCACACGCCTCATCGAAGGCCAGTTCAAAACCATCGGCACATTCGCGCCCGTTGATGACTCGCGGAGTCTTCGGCAGTTGCATGATCCCGGACGACAGCGAGCGCTGCTCCAGCACCACACCGCCCGCCGCGAGTTTGTAAGCACGTAATGAGGTCGTCCCCCAATCGAGCGCGATCAATTGCGCCAGCATCGCTTCACCTGTTTTGTTTTTGGCAGTGAGTGCGATGGACTATAAACCTTGGCGCAGGAAAATCTCAATATATAAATATCAATCCCATATTGTGGGATTGGAAGGCGCGACAAATATTTCTTTTCTAAGTCTTTAACATGCCGATCCGCTTCCACGCGGTCACCGCGCACGAGACATGTTCAAGGAAGAAATTTGTACAAGTAGGCGTTCATTCTGATTTTGCATGCGATTAAATTTCGACCCGCAAATTCAGCGCTTAAATCCTTGCTATTCATTAGCGTTTCACTCGATGAGCCCTTCACTCTATAAAACATGAGGCCTGCTTTAAAGGCTACCCCGTTGGCAGGCTTCACGGACTCAATCACCCGCTCACCATATTCATTCAGATTCCTGATACCTGGCGATTAATGGATACACCACTTGATTAGCGGCATGACCTATGAAGTGCTGATTTAATAATTGAAAGGGCCGAAAGAGATGAACATTCAGAATATGACCCGCACCTGGCTCGAGACTTTCATGGCTTTTTCGCGGAACGTTCCAGCACACATTTAAACTATAAAACGGCAACGTACCAGCACCATCGACAGGGCTTGCCAGTTTGCAAAAATAGCAACTGAACGTTATCGAAGCACAGAAAAAAACACTCATACCTGCCCGAGATCTGAGCCTCGGACATGTAAATAATGTATACGCATGAGACTGGCAAATATCCTACAAGGGCTCTGCAGTCTGGATAAGCGAGTTCAATACCAATTTTATTTCTGAAGCTGGATCTTTATGACCTTGCAGTATCAACCCTTCCGACAGAGCGGTGAACGTCTTTGCAAGATTGGCGCACTCCAACGGAGGCTTCTTGCCGGCATGACCGAATATAATCGCGATCAACTTGCCCAACGCCTCACTATTCTCCTGATGCAGAGCGTAGTAATGCGCTGAAAATTCCTCATCGCGCAAAGCAATCAGTTGTAACTCCGCATCCAAAATGGCACAACTGGCATTATTTTTAAGCGTATCGATGTAAGAATTTAATCCATGCACCAATTCTTCTGATGAATATCCAGCAGCCAATGTGACACCCAACCGATCGATCTCAACCCGCTTGAACCTCTGGGTTAATTGCAGAAGCAAGTCTGACTTGCTTGTAAAGTTTGAAAAAAAAGCCCCCTTTGAAAAGCCGGCCTCCTCAGATATAGCATTGACACTCGCGGCATGAAAGCCTTTCCTAACCATCAGATCAGTGGCGGTATCGAACAACTTATCCCTCGTTACTTGCTGGCTTTCTTCACGACCCATTCTCTTCTTAATCACACCTTCGGCTCCTCTGGCCAAACAAAAAACCATTTGTAACTAAATGTAATGAACTTGCTGTTCACTGAAAATACGAATTTAACGACTATACCTTATACCAGAGCACCTTAATCAATTTACATTTAAGCTTTTAAAATGTGCCCTGTAAATGCCATGCATGGAAGCGGAGGCGGCGAGATGCACTGCATCGACATGCAGCCCCAACAGTGCAAGCGCTAGCAACTCATAGAGAGGTGGCAACTGCAGCACGCTCAGGCACTTCGGTATCCAGCCTGACGCGTGGCCCACCCAATCGAATCATCAAGGTTGTCTTGTGGCTCACCCCAAAGGAACGCGGCGAGCGGCAAAAAATTTCTTTCAATGACCTTAATTCTCCCCAATCAGGTGAAATATCCACTGTCAATAAACCTATAAGGTACTGATTTTATTATATTTAAATCCGCCTCAACGACCTCCCACCTTATAATCAAAACGAAATACCGCTTGATTTTCAGATACCGAATGGTTTTTACTTGCGCCGTTGGTTCAGCCAACACCTGATCAGAGCATCGAGACCCGTGACATCAATCTCAATGCAGCAGCAGGTTACCCCACAGGAGCTGGATTTTAATGGAATATGCCTTTGTTACAGGCGCTACTGGCCTGCTCGGTAATAATTTGGTTCATGCGCTTTTAAAGCGAAACATCAAAGTAAAAGCGCTGGTTCGTTCCGTAGAGAAAGCCAGGAAGCAGTTCGGCAGTCTGCCTGTCGAATTGGTCGAAGGCGATATGCTCAATGTCGACGCCTTCAGCCATGCCCTACAAGGCTGTGATGCCTTGTTTCATACCGCGGCCTACTTCCGCGACAGTTATAAAGGTGGAAAACACTGGCAGAAACTGTATGACACCAACGTCACCGGGACCGAGCAATTATTGCAAGCCGCCTACGCCGCCGGCATTCGTCGTGCAGTCCATACTTCATCCATTGCCGTATTGAAGGGCAACAAAGATGAAGTGATCGATGAGACGATGTCTCGCAGTGAATCGGAAGCTGATGATTACTACTTGAGCAAAATACTGTCCGAGCAAAAAGTCCAGGCGTTCTTGTTACAACACCCGGACATGTTTATCGCGATGGTATTACCGGGCTGGATGTTTGGCCCCGGGGATATCGGCCCGACCTCATCAGGACAGTTCCTGCTCGATTTTGTCGGAATGAAATTGCCTGGTGTGCTGCCTGGCAGTTTTTCCGTAGTCGACGCCCGGGATGTGGCGGAACATCAACTCGCGGCCATCACACGCGGCCGATCCGGAGAACGTTATCTGGCAGCCGGCAATCATATGAACATGAAAAGCATTTTCCAGGCACTCTCCAGTGTCAGTGGCGTAAAAGCGCCGGAACGAAAAATCCCACTGTTCATGCTGCGAATAATTGCCTTGATGTATGAAGGTTATTACCGAGTGACGAAAAAACCGGTGCTCATCAGCACTTCCACCGTAAAACTCATGGAGCAAGAGCAAGGGCGCACTCATTTCAGCCATAACAAAAGCCTGAAAGAGTTGGAATGCAAGTTTCGCCCCATAAGTGAAACACTGACCGACACCCTGGACTGGTATCGAAAAAACAACTACACAAATGCATAACTGAAACACTTTATCTATAGCCTGCCTCTGTATTACTTTTTTTGTCTAACCATTACTTCAAGGATTGAGAGAGGTTGGTAAATGAAAAGCCTTTCATATAAAGAAGGTTTTCTGCATCGTTTCGTCGGTTTTTCAGAATCTTTCCCGGACCACGTTGCTATCAGGAACCTGGACGCGGAAGAAGAGACTGTCACTTACCGTGGGTTGCGAATAAAGGCTGAAGAGTGCAACGGCGCACTCAAAAATCTAGGTGTATTACCAGGTGATAAAGTGGCGGTTGTTCTACCCAATGGGGTGGAGTTCATCGCTTACTACCTGGCGATCATCGGGCGCGGGGCGACTCCGGTTATCCTCAACTACAAACTGACGCCATTCGAAATGAGCAGCGTCATCAGTATTGCCCGACCGACGCTGGTCGTGACGACCGAAACGCTATTCAAGCAACATAGCGAGACATTTCAGCCTGCCTATGGCGTTCATCACTCCTTGGTGTTGAACACCGCAAGCGAGCCATCCTCTCCCCTGCCCGACAACGCAACGGCCGAATCACAGCTTCCTCGACAGACCGAACCTTTGTTATTGCCCGAAGGCAATCCGATCGTCTCGGTACAGTTCACGTATAGGGGCACCGGTAAACCTCTGGCGGTTTCTCACCGCTACCTTGACCTGACGCAATCGAGCGATGGACTGCATGAGCATTTTCATCTTCAAGGGGTCGGATCCGTTCATCTAGTGACGCTGCCGCTGTATGCCATCTTCGGACTGTCCGTGATGATGGTCTTTCCATTGAGCGTGGGCGCCACCCTGCTAATGACCAACACCCTGCTCAATAGGGATCTGGCGCAAGTCTTGTCCCAGCATCAGGTCACTTTTGCCTGCCTGGTGCCTGACGTCATTCGCTACTTCAATACGCGACTGGCCAAACGCAAAGGCGCGCTATTGCCGATGCACCCAAAACTGATGATTTATTCAGGTGGCAGCCATCTACCCGCCGACGAAGCCGACAAACTGGGAAGGCTGCTGGGGTGCAATCCGGTGCTGCAAGGCTATGGATTGACCGAGAGCATGCCGGTGATAGTCCAGAGCTCGATCGACAAGGTCCATCGTGGCGCCATGGGCCAGCCGATTCGCAACGTAGAACTGCGGGTCGTCGATGCTCAGGGTCAAGACGTCGCAACGGGGCGTATCGGCGAACTGTTGATACGCGGCCCGATGGTGATTGACGGATACAACGATGCCGCGCAAGCCAATGCCCGGTTCTTTCGTGAAGGCTGGCTGCACACGGGGGATCTGGTCTGGCGGGACGATGATGGGCATGTGTTCTTCTATTGCCAACGCCTGCGAATCTCGAAGATCAAAGCGCAAATGGTCGACCTGACCGAAATCGAATCCATTGCCCTGAAGCATCCTTGCGTGGTGCGCGCGAAAGCTTACATCGTCCCTGACAACAAGGAGGTCAACGTATTGCACCTGTGCGTTGAAGGGAGCGGTGACCTGACCCAGAACGCTATCTCCACCCTGCTCTCGCGCTACCTCTCAAGCTTCAAACTGCCTAGAACCATCGAGATTGTCTCTCTCAAGGAAGAGATCCATGCCAGCGAATAGCACACAACCGGTACTGGCCGTTTTCGACTTTGACGGCACACTGACCGACAGACATACGTTCTGGCGCTACATGCGTTTTATCGTGGGAACCCAGTCGTTCTGGCTAAGGATCGTTCCCCTGCTGCCCAAAATGCTCAGTGTGATCCTTGGCATCACACCGTTGATGCAGGCGCGCCTGGCGTTCATTGCCTGCTACCTGGGCGGCCTGTCAGTTGAGCAAGAGCGCGAACATGCCAAGTATTTCATTAGCGAACAGCTACCGCTCTGGCTCAGGCCCGAAGCCTTGCGCCGGCTGCAATGGCATCAGTCCATGGGCCATGTCACGGCGCTGGTCAGTAACTCGCCGGAGAACTATCTGATTCCCTGGGGGCAGGCAGCAGGTTTTGACTATGTATGTGGCACCCGCCTGGCGACGGCGAAGAACAAACTCACTGGCGGGATATCAGGTACCAACTGTGTTGAGAGAGAAAAAGTCACACGGCTCAAAGGCTGTTTGAGCAACCTTGATGATTTTTACATTTATGCCTACGGAGATTCATCAGGTGACGATGCCCTGCTCGGCATTGCCAACTCTCCCTTCTATAGAAACTGGTACTAACAGATGAACACTCTGAGCACGTTGGCACCCAAGCACCTGGGCCTCGGTAGAAACCCGACCGTCATGATCGTCGGTGCTGGCCCTATAGGGCTGTCCCTGGCAATCATGCTGAAGAAGTGGGGCGTCACTTTTCGCATTATTGAAAAGAATGCCGGCCCCTCCACCGCCACCAAGGCAATGGCCATTCACTCCAGAACCCTGGAAATTTTTCGCGATCTGGGTGTTGCCGATCAGGCCATCAGCGACGGGTTCACGATCAACCAGTTTTCGGTGCAGTCGAACGCCAAACGGGTACTGAACTACAACTTCTCCTACCTGGATACAACCTATCCCCTGCTTCTCAGCCTGCCACAGCCGCAAACAGAAAAGATTCTGCTTGAGCGCCTTAAGAAGTTGGGGGTGGAGGTCGAGTGGAATACCGAACTGGTCGATATAGAAAACCAGCCGGGTTCCGTGCGAATGACGCTTCATCATGCGGACGGTGACGACGAATCCTTCAGCAGTCGGTGGGTGGTCGCGTGCGACGGTGCTCGCAGCAACATTAGAAAACGTCTTGAGATGCCCTTCGAAGGATCGTCCTACGACCGATTCTTCATGCTGGCCGATGCCGATATCGAGTGGTCTGGTAGCAAGGACGAAGGGGCTTTCTTCCTCGGTGCGCAGGACGGTTATGTGGCGGTCGCACCGATCAGCGCGCCATCACGTTATCGGCTGTTCATCGAGATGCCCTACGACCTGCCGCCAGAAGGTGAGCGCCCATCCTTGAGCCTGGAGAACTTTCAGCGGTTGTGCGAAGGACGCGGGCAAAAGATGACGCTGTCCAATATTTCATCGACTACCATCGCCTCTTTTCAACATCGTCGCGTGCAGTCGCTGCAACAAGGCTCTGTGTTTCTGGTGGGCGATTCGGCTCATATCGGCAGCCCGATCGGCGGGCAATGGATGAACCTGGGTGTTTCCGAGGCTTACAACCTGGCGTGGAAAATGGCCTATGTCGATCAGGGCCTGGCGGATCAATCACTGCTGGAAAGCTACAACGAAGAACGCTACCCGGTTGCCCTGGAAGTCGAGAACACGGCACACCGACTGACCGCATTGATAACCCTCAGGCATCGCGCCCTCGTTTGGCTGCGCGACAATGTTCTGCCACTGCTGAGCAACAGGCGCAAGGTTCAGCGCACGTTGCCCACGATGATTTCCGGTCATCAGTACCACTACGGCAAAAGTGACTACATTCAAGAATCGCTGACGAAAAAGCAGCGCATGAATTGGGACAAAAAAGGGAAGAAACCCGAATTCCAGACGACTGCACCTCGCGCAGGTCAACTGGCTCCCGATGTCGAGTTGTGGCAACGGCAAGGTTTGCCGCCAAAACGCTTGATCGACCTGTTCCAGGGAACCTTCACGCTGCTGATTTTCAGCGCAGCCGATCAGTTTTCCCCCTTGCTACCGGGCTATTACTCGCTGGCCGAGTCGGTGGAGAAGGATTACCCAGGCATCAAGGCTTATTGCGTCATTGATGCATTGGGTAGCTCCGAGCTGCCTTTCTGGCACTCAACGCTGTTGGACCCCGATTGGCGGCTGCACAAGCGCTACCACGCCAAAGAAGGCACATTGATGCTGATTCGTCCTGACGGCTACATCGCTTTCCAGGGGGCTGATGCAATCACGCTCTTCACTTATCTGAACGTAAGATCCGGGCTGCTCAAAGGGGCCAGAAAAACAACATCTTCCGAGATCGACGCAGTGGAACTCCAACTTTAAGTCTCTATATGGCTACTGCCTGTTTGCTTCATTGAGTGACACAGGGCCCAACCCTGGGCCATGACTTTTGATTTCTTGTTGATAGAAAACATATACCGACTTTGGTTAGGAGAACCTCATGCGCGCCCAACTCAACGATGTTGTGCAGGAATTCATCGTGTCCAATGGAAAAATAGCGCATAGCTATTTCTCTCTTTCAGAAAAAATCATTGATTCGCTTTGCGATTCCAATATCGAAAAAGAATCCATATTGATGCGTTTGCTAGAGCAGGCCGAAACGGTCACTGCGCATTACTTCAACGCTCATCAACAAGTCCTGGAAGGTGTTTATGCCAATGGGGTTGAAACCCCCGTCAATAGAAGCCTGCCCGTCCTGGAGCCCGTCCACTCGAACCCGGTAGTGCTGGCATCGGCACCCGTTGCCGACCAAACGCCTGCGCTCAGCTACGCGCAATGGTTGCGCGCCGAAATAAGTTCGGTTACTGGATTCAAGAAGGAACAAATCAACTTCGATCAAAGTTTCGAGAGTTTGGGCATCGACTCCCTGGGGCTGGTCGATATTTTCGAATCCCTGGCTCAGCACTTTCCGGAAAAGAAAGAACTCACTTCATCGCTCTTTGATGCGCCCTCGCCTACCGTCCTGCTGGCACGACTTGAAGCCAACCCCCAGGCGCCTGTCGTGAATATCGAAACATGGGTACTTGAGCAATTGGCGAATATCACCGGTTTTACCGCTGACCAGATCGACCAGAAGCAAAGCTATGAAAGCCTGGGCCTGGATTCCCTGGTGCAACTGGACTTCCAGGAAGCGGTTGTCGCTCTGTGGCCGGCACTCAAGGCCAACAGCACAGAGTTGGTCAACGCCAAGTGTCCACAGGAAACAATCGCATTGATAAAAGCCGCCCTGGCCACCCCCGAATCGACCTCAGGCATACCCAGCCAAACGCAACCAACCAGCACAACAGCCCCCCAGGAGCCGCTAAGCAATCTGCTTTTAAACGCCCTGTCCCCCCTGATCCCCGACGCGCCAACGTCGATCGACATCGAGACGCCTTTCGCGCAGTTGGGGCTCAGCGGTTTTGCCCGCGAAACCCTCTGCCAATCAATGGCGCAACAGTGCCCTGTCAGCGAATTCGCCGGCGAGGCGCTGATGTCGCGTCGTACGCCGCAAGACGCCATGTCGTTGCTGAAAAGGCTGGGCTGAGCCGCTGTAAAAAATGCAATGGAATCCGGGTGATCGCAAAGATCACCCAGCATTTTGACAACCAGGAGAACGGGTATGAGTGGTGCGGTAACGACAGAGGACGATTTTTGCTTCAGTGCAATGGCTGGAGAGTTTCCCGGGGCACCCTCAACGGATGCGCTTTGGCACTTGCTCGCGCAGGGACAGGTAGCGCCCATCGATTCGATGCTGACACGCTGGGAGCTGGATAAGGCGTCAATCTATTCAGCAAAGAAAGGGGAAAAGGATCGTACGTATCTGGACAGTGCTTTTTGCCTGGCCGATGACGCATCGACCCCTTCACGCCATGAAGGACGGCAAGTCGCCATCGGCAAGAAAGTACTCCAGACACTCCTCACCCAGCTTGCCGCACAAGGCTCGGTATTGATCAAGGAGCGCACAGCGTTGGTGGTCGCGACGTCCTGGAGCGATGAGAGTTACTTCGTCACCGGCGTCTGCGCAACGGCCAATACACCACGCGGTTATACGCCGGGTGAACAAGTCGCTGAACTGGCGGCGGCGTTTGCCTTGGGTGGCCCCGCGTTATCAGTAGACACCGCCTGCAGTTCATTCCCCTATGCAATCGATATGGCTCAAGCGCTGGTCAACAGCGGACAGGCAGATAACGCGATTGTCATGGCACTGAACACCGTGCTGCCGCCGGCGCTGTTTCTGGGGTTCTCGCAGTTGACTGCCTTTTCCTCCCGGGCCCAGATGCAGGCGTTCGGCCAGGACGCTGACGGCATTGTGCCGGGCGAATGTGCGGTCGCCTTTCTGGTCGAGCCCGTCTCGCAGGCCCTGATTGCGAAGCGTCGCCCACTGGGTGTTTTACGCGCATTGGGACTGTCGGCCGACGGCGCCGAAGGCTCGGTATTTGCGCCAGGCAAACAGGCTCAGTGCACGGCTTACGAGCGTGCCTATGTCGGTCTTGACCCCAACGACGTCGACTACATCGAGACCCATGGCACCGGTACACCGCTGGGTGATGCGACAGAGCTGGACTCGTTGAACAGCTTCTTCGCTCCTCATCGCGCGGACGGCAAAAAGATAATGATCGGTTCGATCAAATCCGTGATTGGTCACCCATTGGCCGCCGCCGGAGGCGCTTCACTCGCCAAGGCGCTGATGATATTGCGTCACAAAGGTATTCCCCCTCAGCCCGACTACCGCCCCAGCGCAAAAGTCGATGAGACCTGCCTGAAGTTGGCCACAGCGCAGGTACAGCCCCTGGCCGATCGTCAGTCGGCGGTTCGGGTTGGCATATCCAGCTTTGGTTTCGGCGGCGCCAATGCGCATCTGGTGGTGGATGAGTACATTCCCGACAACCGCCCTACCGTCCCCCGGGTCGCCCCCGGCGTGCTGATGCTGGACCTTGCCATTGTCGAGGCTGAAGCGGCGATCGGCAGTCACTTCTCATTGCAGGCGCTCAAGCAACAACTCGATCAGCCAGCAGCACCGTCAGTCAGTTTCCCTTATGGGCGCTTCGTTGATTGCGCCGCCACTGCGGGCCAGCCGTTACTGGGGAAATTCCTGTCGCTGGATCGCGTCATTGATATAGACGGTTTCGGCATGGGCCCCAAACATCTGGCCCATGTCGATCCGTTCAAGCTGTTGATCACCGATCGCATCAATCATTTACTGCAACGTCTGCCGGGCGTGGCCGGCTCACCCGACACGGCGATGGTCATGTGCTGCAACATGGGTGGGGAGCGTTTCAGCAATGCGTATAGCGGCGCCCACACGTTCTATTCCCAGGCTCAAGGCATGCCACCGGGTGTGGAGGTGACGGATGTGGCAACCATGTTGCCGAACATGTTGTCCGGCTACCCGGCGAAAATTTTTGACTTCAAAGGTTTCCATCAAACACTGGTCGGTACCCCTGGCTTGTTCTGGCAAACCTTGCTGGCATCGCAGCAATGGTTCAAGGAAGGCGTGACGACGCTCTTGCTCGGTGCAGGGCGTTTTATCAGTGGCGAAATAGAGATCGAACGCGCCCGGCACTCAGCGACACTGCAAGGCGAAGGGGTGGGGGTGATTGCTCTGCGCCCCTACCTACCAGACTCCATCGACAAGCCTTTACTGGTGATCCGCGCAGCCGTCTTGGCCCATGCCGCGAACTCGCTGCAAGAGGCTTGCCAACTGCAGGGCAAAGCGCTGAGTCAATACCAGAACATTGAAGTCTGCGAACTGCAGCCTGATGCAACGCATGCCAGCAGTTCACTGCAAGAAATGACCGGTTTTTTGGCTGAAGCCAGTGGCATCGAAACCCTGTTGGCGGTGCTGTTGAGTGCCTCGGTACACACGGTGATCGAGGTGCGCGAAGCCGGCAAGGCTGTGATGTGGTTATTTACTGAAAAACTTCGGGAGTGGCGCACGACCGCCGCCGAACCCACCGCTGCCGTCAAGCATCCCTTCACGTTGCGTTTCGCTCACTCGGCGCCCCAGCAATTGCAGAAGGTCATCTCGCCGGCACGCCCTGTCAGCCTGGTCAGGGAGCCGCGACACGACGGCGTCGACGTGCTGGAACTGAGCGAGTTGCTGACCAGCACCCTGCTCTCAGGGCTACGTGTCAGAACTCGCGCCATGGAGGGCCTTTTCGCACTGCACCGTGGCGCTGAAGCCCAGCGCCCCGCGCACTGGCAACGTCGCCCGGAGAATATCGTGATCGCCAACGTCCAGCGTGGCCCTCAGTCACTGCACGCCCAGCTCGTGGTGAATGAAGCGCACCCTTACTTCTTCGACCATCCTCTTGATCACATCCCCGGCATTTTATTGCTCGAAGGCGTGTTGCAACTGATTGAACTCGCCATGCCCCCACTGAGCGGCCGAGTGGCCTATGTCAAAAACCTGAGTATCAAGTTCCAGCAATACGTACAGAAGCAGGGTGCGATTGATCTTCATCTGGAACAAGGCAAAGACCCTCAGGTCTTCAATGCCAAGGTCATGCAGGCCGGAAAGTTGATGTGCACATGCATCCTTGGCATGGCCTACAACTCGGCGTTCGAAACATCGCCCGCCGCCGAGTTCACGGCTGTTCGCTGCCGCGACAAGGCGTTGCTGCACAAGGCCAGGGAAGAAAACATCATCGTCAGTGACATAAGCGGTATCGCCCAGGGATTGAGCGTAGACACGCTCAAACTGCCGGATGAGCACATCTTCCAGGAGGGCGACCCAGAGCACTATTCGATGGTCTATTTCCTCGAAGTTGCCCGTCAGTGCTACATGCAGATTGCCCACAGCCATCTACGAATCCCACTCAATACCCCGATGAACCTGCTGGCCTTGAGTTTCACTCTCGATCGGCCAATCCCCAGGAACAGCCCGCTGTCGTTGGCACCGCAAGGCGGTTTTGACGCGCAGGATCAGCCCTTCAAAACGAACCGTATCTACATCGACCTGTTCAACCGGGGCGAAAAAATCGGTCAGGCGAGCATTACCGCACAAGTGCTGAGTCAATCCGCGCCGGCTGCGTGACAGCCCCCCCACACAACAAAGGTGTCGCCGTGAACGATGTAAATGTGCAAGTCCGAGTCAAATCGCCGCCTTCTGAAATCTGGAAGATCTGGAGCAACTTCTCAGAAGCGCCGTTATGGGATACCGACGTCAGACATTGTGAACTCGATGGCCCGTTCCAGCCTGGAACGCGGGGCAAGTGCGTCCTCAAGAATGGCCTGAGCATGCCACTGAAACTGGAAGCGGTGAGGCTGCATGAAAGCTATCGGAACACGGCAAGATTGCTTTGGATCGATCTCGAGTTCGATCACCGGATGCATAGACTTTCCCCGCATGAAACCCAGATCACCCACAGCGCGAAGATCTCCGGCCCCTTCAGTTTTTTATACCGCGGGCTGTTACGAAAAATGCTGACGGCAGCCATGACCACCGCACTGGCCAACCTGCGCACTCTGGCGGAACAACGAGCTAAAGCGATGAGCAACCTCGTGTTCGAAAAACCTGACGCGCATTTACAGCACTAAAAAATACCGGGAACAGGCGTGTTGAACGCTCACGCCTGAGCAAGATTCGCCTACTTATCGATAACGGCACACTTCGGACCGAGCATGAACCTACCAAAAAACACTCAGTATCTCGTGATGGGCGTCATAGGCATGGGCTTTGTCAGCCCAGCGTCCAGTTCCGCCGACACGCTCGGCCCCTACATCAGTGTCATGGGCGGCCTGAACTGGGTTGCGCCGCAAAACCTTAATCAGAACAACCTCGATTTTGTCGAGATGCAGTTCAATCACCCCTTAAACTCCGGCTACGCCACGGGACTGGCATTGGGCTGGCGATTCCCCGTCGGGCTCAGACCCGAAGTGGAGCTCAGTTACCGCAAAAACACTCTCACCCAATTCAATAACCGGGTCTACGAAGGCGGCGGGAGCATCCCGGGCAAAGGCAAAGAGGAAGTCACCAGCCTGATGGCCAACCTCTGGTATGACTTCCTGAATCTCCCGGCGCCCTTCAGTCGGTTCACTCCCTACATTGGCGGCGGCCTGGGCTACAGCACCGTGTCAATCAGTGGCCTGGAAGCCGGCGGCGTCCATTTCGGCAATACTCATCGCGACAACGTATCGGCCTATCAACTCGGAGCCGGGGTAAGTTTCGAGCTCACCGATCAATGGTCCACGTCCCTGGATTATCGATACTTCAAGACTCGCGATGCGCACTTCGGTGATATTCAGGGCCTGCCCCAAGGCGATGTGCGCACGGACTACAGCGCCCAGTCATTAATGCTCGGCCTGCATTATTGGTTCTAAGCGGTTAAATGCATCGACGCCTTGCACGGCGTTACTTTGACAAGCCTGCGGATTGAATAACGCCACTGCTGTTCCACGACGATATTCGGTGTCTCTCCATTTCGATGCCACAGTGCCTGTTGAAGTTAGCGAAACTTTCATGGCCGATCTCAAAGCAGATGTCTGCAACTGACATCTCTGTTTGCAACAACAGCCGGCCGGCGCGCTGAAGGCGTGCTGGCCGGTGCGTTCGAACATTAAAACCAGGTTTCCATTTGTATCCCGTATTGCCAAACACCTCCGGCATTGAAGTCCGTCTTGCCGAAGTTGTCTGTGGAGCTGTATCTGTCCAGATCCGAAGACCAGTTCATGAAACTTGCGAACACTCGTAATTCAGGACGTGTGAGAAGGTCTCCAACGTCAGGCTTGAAGGTCGGAGCGACCGTGAATTTCCAGAAGTTACCGTCGACCGCATTGCGCTGCAGGTAGCCCTTGGGGTCGAGGTCCATGGTTTGCCAGCTCATTTCGTAGGCCATCTCGAAATTGCTGTTGATTGCATTGGCCAAACGCACGTTCAGGGTCATCCAGCGGTAGTCGTCACCCTTGACGTATCTGTCCTTGCTCTGTTCGGCCAGCAAGCTGGGGCCGATACGCCAGCCGGGAGCAATGGGTGTCTCACCATAAAGCGCCAGCCGCAGAGCGCGGGCGTCGTCGATCAGTTCGCCATCCGAACCGATGTTCTTGACCTCTGCCCCCAGACCTTGCCCATAGAGCAGCGCCGTTTTGAAGAAGCCTTCCCGGCCGAAAAAGTTTTTCTGATGGTTGGCCAACATGCTGTGCAAGCCGGAATCCGCAGGCGTCAGGCCCGCTTCATTGCTGCGATTGCCGAAGTCGTTTTTCTTTGAGCCAATGCCATTGAACATCCACTGCCACTGACCGTTATCGAAGAACTGGTTGGAGGTCAGGATGTAGCTTTCCACATCGGCATTGACACCGCCCTCACTGAAATCCCCGTAGTTACGCCCGATCAAAGAGTAATTCGAGCGCCAGTTCTTGTTCATCTGCACGTCGTAGATACCACCTCCGGTACCGGCCAGATAGACCACGTCGGAGTCCAGCCAATGGATATCGAAGTTATCCCTGTCGAATCGTTTGCCTGCCCACAAGGTGGCGTTCTCGAACACTGAGTTGCCCTTGAAGGCGGCAAGATGATCGAGCTCGGTAAAGACCTGACGCACGTTCAGGTTGCTCTCGTCGGCCGTCCAGTCATTGGAGCTTTCCACACCATCGGCGATGGACACCGTGAATTTGGCGCGGGTGCCGTTCTGCGCATAGGTTTCTTTCGACAGGTCTATACGCATGTAGGTGTCGTCTTCGTTGCCGAGTCGCCCGACAGCACCACCAACTGAGCCGGCCGGCGTTGTATAAGGCCCGCCACGGCCACCACCAAGCCCCTCGTCAATCAGCAATCCGGAGCGGGCATAGCCTTTGAAGCTGAACCCGTCCGTAAGGTGTCCAGCACTGCCCTTTTTTTCAATGCTTTCCTGACGGGCTTCGAGTTTTGCCAGCCGGGTATCCAAAGCAGGCGTCGAAATGGCGGCGGCAGTGGACGCTGCGGGCTGCAAAGCGGGAGTGGCGAGTTTGATTTGCTGCAATTCCCTGGCGAGCGCTTGGGTTTGCTGTTCGGCTGCGGCTGCGCGCTGTTCCGCTGCGCTGGCACGGGCTTCAAACGCGGCCATGCGCTCTTCCAGAGTCGCGGCCTGAGAGGTTGCCGCCGATGTGCCAAGCACGCCTGCGAGTAGCCAGCCTGATGCTTTCTGCATGTGGATTTCCCTGTTTTGTTTTTATTGTTTTGTTCCCGCGACCGGCCATTTTTCGTGAGTTGTGAATTGTCGCAATCGACGAAAAAAAGGATGCCCCATCGCAAATACGCTGCTACATTTGGCGATGTTAACGTTAACTTTTCTAAAAACAAAAATAAAGGGTGCTCAATGAAACATCTGAAATCTCTCCTGCCAGCAGCATTAATCATTCTCTGTGCCGCACTTCCATCCGTCTCGAGCGCCGCCGATTTGACGATCTCGTGCGGTGCAGTGGGTGCCGAGTTACAGCTCTGCAAGGAGGCTGTCGAGGCGTGGTCGAAACAGACCGGCAACAATGTCGAGGTGGTTTCCACGCCTAACTCGGCGACCGAGCGGTTGTCGTTCTACCAGCAGATCCTCAGTGCGCAGTCCAGCGACATCGACATCATTCAAATCGATATGGTGTGGCCGGGAATGCTGGCCAAACATCTGCTGGATCTGCGCGAGGTGCTTCCTGCTAATGCGACCCAGGGCTACTTCCAGGCACAGGTGGACAACGCCACGGTGAACGGACGGCTGGTAACGATGCCGTGGTTCACTGACTCGGGCCTGTTGTATTACCGCAAGGACTTGCTCGAGAAGTACCACCAGCCGGTTCCCCGGACCTGGGAAGAAATGACCGCGACCGCCAGAAGTATTCAACAGGCCGAGCGCACTGCCGGGAACCCCAATGCGTGGGGTTACATTTTTCAAGGGCGTGCCTACGAGGGCCTGACGTGCAATGCGCTGGAGTGGATCAGCAGCCAACCGGAAGGCGGACTGGTCAATTCACGAGGCGACATCGTGGTCAACAATCAGGCCTCCAGAACCGCTTTGACCCTGGCGAAAAGCTGGGTCGGAGACATCTCCCCGAGGGGCGTGCTCAATTACACCGAGGAAGAAGGGCGTGGCGTATTCCAATCGGGAAATGCGCTGTTCATGCGTAACTGGCCGTATGTCTGGGCCCTGGTTCAAAGTCAGGACAGTGCCGTAAAAGACAAGGTTGGGGTCGCTCCCCTGCCCCGTGGCGGCGAAGCTGGCACACATGCCTCCACCCTCGGTGGCTGGGGCCTGGCGGTATCGCGTTACAGCGCCCATCCAAAGCTTGCCGCAGAACTGGTGAGTTACCTGACCCGCGAGCAAGCGCAAAAACATCGAGCCCTGACGGGCGGCTATAACCCGGTTATCGAATCGCTGTATCAAGACCCCGAATTGCTCGCGGCCATGCCTTATTACGCTCAGTTGCACAGCATTCTCAACGATGGGGTGATGCGCCCCGCCTCCATCACTGCCGATCGCTATCCACGGGTCTCCAATGCGTTCTTCGATCGAGTGCATGGCGTACTGGCGGGCGAGTCGCCTGTCGATCAGGCGCTGGCCGAACTGGAAAGCGAACTCACGCGCATCAAACGCCGGAACTGGTAAGCCACAAGGAAGGAAATCACCATGTCTGTCTCTACTACCCATGCCCCTTGTGACGAGTTGCTGGTCACCAGGGAAACGCCCGTGCAACGTCGCCGAGTACGCGCTGCCTGGCTGTTTCTGACGCCGATGTTGCTGTGCCTGGCCCTGGTGGCGGCCTGGCCGCTACTGCGCACATTCTGGTTCAGCCTGACCGACGCCAACCTGGCGGACACGGGTGGCGGAACCTTCATTGGCTTGAGCAATTATCTGTTCCACAGCAGCACCGGCTGGTCGGGGATCCTGGTCGATCCGCAATGGTGGAATGCGGTGCGTAACACCTTGCATTTCACTGTGGTGTCAGTGGGACTGGAAGTCGTACTGGGGCTGCTGGTGGCGTTGCTGTTGAACATCAAGTTCACCGGCCGTTCGTTGGTGCGTGCGTTGATTCTGATTCCCTGGGCGATTCCTACCATTGTCTCGGCGAAGATCTGGTCATGGATGCTTAACGACCAGTTCGGCATCATCAATCATATGATGCTGAGCCTCGGCCTGATTGACGCGCCCCTGGCCTGGACGGCAGATGCGGATCTGTCGATGTGGGCGGTGATCATCGTCGACGTCTGGAAGACCGTCCCTTTTGTCACGCTGCTGATGCTCGCGGCCTTGCAGATGTTACCGAGCGATTGCTACGAAGCCGCCAGGGTCGATGGCATTCATCCGCTGAAAGTGTTCTGGCGTGTCACGCTGCCACTGTTGATGCCCGCACTGCTGGTGGCGGCGATCTTCCGCATTCTCGACTCTCTGCGCGTATTCGACGTCATCTATGTGCTGACCTCGAACTCTTCGAGCACCATGAGTATGTCTGTCTATGCCCGCCAACACCTGGTGGAGTTCCAGGATGTTGGCTATGGCAGCGCGGCCTCGACGCTGCTGTTTCTGGTCGTAGCGGTAATCGCCATGCTTTATCTCTACCTCGGACGCCGTCAAATGGAGGTTCGGTCATGAGCCCACGCCTACTGAAAAAAGCGCTGCTGCGCCTCGGATTCTGGTGTCTGATCGGGGTTTTGCTGCTGTATGCGGTCTTCCCTTTCTACTACGCCATCGTGACTTCGCTGAAGCCATCCAGCGCCTTGTTCGAGGTGAGCTACTGGATAGAAACTCCCGACTTCTCCAATTACGCGGCGGTACTCCACCAAGCCTCTTTCCTGCGGGCTATCGGTAACTCATTAGTGGTTGCGCTGTGCGTGGTGACGCTGGCGCTGTTCCTCAGTGTGACCGCGGCCTATGCCTTGGGAAGGGTGAAATTCCGTGGGCGTGGCACGGTTTTGATGATGGTTCTCGGCGTGTCGATGTTTCCCCAAGTCGCTGTACTGTCCGGGCTGTTCGAAGTGATCCGCGCCCTGGGTCTGTACAACACGTCTTTGGCGTTGATCCTGAGCTACACGATTTTCACCCTGCCCTTCACCGTCTGGGTGCTCACCACGTTCATGGGCCAACTGCCCCATGAACTGGAGGAAGCGGCAATCATGGATGGCGCCTCGCCCTGGGTCACGCTTACCCGAGTGCTGTTGCCGTTGCTATGGCCCGCACTGGTCACCACGGGTTTGTTGGCGTTCATCGCCGCGTGGAACGAGTTCCTGTTTGCCCTGACCTTCACCCTCACCGACACCCAACGCACCGTGCCAGTCGCCATCGCCTTGATTTCCGGCGGCAGCCCCCATGAGTTGCCTTGGGGATTGTTGATGGCCGCCTCGGTGGTGGTCACCGTCCCACTGGTGATTCTGGTGCTGATCTTCCAGCGCCGAATCGTTTCCGGTCTCACTGCCGGCGCGTTAAAGGGTTGATGCCCAACAAAGACAAGGAACAGCATCGTGATCAAATTGAAACTGGACAACGTGAACAAACAACTGGGCGGCGCACGGATTCTTCGCGACGTCAGCCTGGAGATCGCTGCGGGTGAATTCGTGGTATTCGTCGGCCCTTCGGGCTGCGGAAAGTCGACCCTGCTGCGACTGATCGCCGGACTGGATTCGATCTGCGGCGGCGACCTGCTGATCGACGGGCGACGGGTCAACGACCTGGAACCGCGCGAGCGTGGCGTCGGCATGGTGTTTCAGTCTTATGCGCTGTACCCGCACATGAGCGTCTACGACAACATCAGCTTTGGTCTCAAACTGGCCAAGACTGAAAAGAGCAGCCTGCGCGAGCGCGTGCTGAAAACAGCGCAAATCCTGCAATTGGACAAACTGCTGCAACGCAAACCAAAAGAACTGTCCGGAGGACAGCGTCAGCGTGTGGCCATGGGCAGAGCCATGGCGCGTGAACCGGACATTTTGTTGTTCGATGAGCCGCTTTCGAATCTGGATGCATCCTTGCGGGTGCAGATGCGCAACGAAATCGCACGGCTGCATGATCGACTGGCCTCGACCATGATCTACGTCACCCACGATCAAGTGGAAGCGATGACCCTGGCTGACAAAATTGTGGTGCTCAATGGCGGTCGCGTAGAACAGGTCGGCTCACCGCGCGAACTCTATGAGCGCCCGGCCAGTCGCTTTGTTGCCGGTTTTCTCGGTTCGCCAAAAATGAACTTCCTTGCGGCGCGCCTGCATGCGCCGGGCGAAACCAGCCTGATCGACACCGCCGTTTTGGGTATGACCACCCTGCCCTTCGACAGCTCGAACCTCGCGGCGGGCACGCAGTTGAGCCTCGGAATTCGTCCGGAGCACGTCTCGCTCAAGGCGGCGGATGGAACCGCCGGCATCCTCGTGACAGGTGTCGAATACCTGGGCAGCGAAACATATGTGCACCTCGAAACAGGTCAGGACGAGCCACTGATCTGTCGTTGTGAGGTCAGCGCCGGATGGCAGGCGGGCGATCGGGTCGAACTGCAACTGGACATCGACAACCTGCACCTGTTCGACGCCGACGGCGCAGCCTTGAAGCGCCATCCACAAGCCATTGAAACCCTGCCGGATGGCGTCCCTCTGCGCCCGATACGGGCACGTGCCCTATGACCTTTTCTTTGAAGCCTCTGAGCGATCCAATGCCTTGCACCCTTGACCTTGCGCAGCGTGCGCTGAGTGATGGCCTGTCCCGCGTCATCCAGGATTATCGACCCGGTTATCACATTTCTCCGCCGGCAGGCTGGATGAACGACCCTAACGGGGTCGTGTACTTTCGGGGCGAATATCACGTTTTCTATCAACACTACCCTTTCGAAGCGAAATGGGGCCCTATGTATTGGGGGCACGCCAAGAGTGCCGATCTCGTTCATTGGCAGCACCTACCCATAGCGCTGGCACCCGGCGATGACTTCGACCGTGACGGATGTTTTTCCGGTAGCGCTGTGGTGTGCGCAGATACCCTGGCACTGATCTACACCGGACACACCTGGCTGGGAGAAGTGGGTGACGAGCGCTTGATCCGTCAAGTGCAGTGCCTGGCAACCAGCACCGATGGCATCCGGTTCGTCAAGCATGGCGCCGTCATCGAGACCGCGCCGCAAGACACGATCATGCACTTTCGTGACCCCAAGGTATGGAAGGAGGATGACTATTGGTACCTCATTGCCGGCGCACGTGTGGGCGATAGGCCGCTGCTCCCGCTGTACCGTTCCACGGATCTGCACGTTTGGGAGTTCCTTGACTATGTTTCCGGCGGCAGCGAGGGCGATGGCTATATGTGGGAGTGCCCGGATCTGTTCCGGCTGAACGGGCGCGATGTGCTGCTCTACTCCCCCCAGGGCATGCAATCCGAGGGTTACGAGCGGCTCAACAAATACCAGACCGGTTACCGAGTGGGCCGACTCGACAGCGACTGGCACTTCACTGGCGGGCCTTTTATCGAGCTGGATAACGGCCACGATTTCTATGCCGCGCAAACGCTATTGGCCGCCGATGGTCGGCGCCTCGTGTGGGCATGGCTCGACATGTGGGAAAGCCCGATGCCGAGCCAGGCCCATCACTGGTGCGGCATGCTCGGTTTGCCACGCGAACTTGAACTGTGCGCCGATCGCCTTTGCGTGTTTCCGGCACGGGAGCTCACCGCTCTGCGCAAGACGCTATTGCCTAGCACGCCGTGGTGGGAGGAGTCGGGAGCCCGGTGGGTGCCAGAAGTGAGTGGCGATATGCTCGAAATCCATGTGCATCTGGACTTGCTCGGCTGTACCGACGGCCACCTGGGCATCGCCTTGCGCTGCAGCGTCGATGGCCAGGAAGAAACGCGGCTCTACTACGATGCGGCACTACAGCGTCTGGTGCTTGACCGTAGCCGCTCGGGTGCGCAAGTCACAGGTCAACGCAGCGTGTCGATAGACCCGACACAAGAGCGACTGGAACTGCGGGTGTTCCTGGATCGCTCGTCCATTGAGGTGTTCGACGAAAACGGGCGCTTCAGCCTCAGCAGTCGCCTCTACCCACAGCCCGGCAGTCTGGGTGTGAAGCTTCTTGCAAGCGGCAGTGGCGGGCGCGTCTCGATTCCCAGGGCATGGCCTCTCGCCTCGGGATGGCTATGAGCAGCGTCACTCGAGTCGCGAGAAGCGCGGGCGATGTGTCATGATTCTGCGTCAATCTGATCGGTTTCGCCTGACATGACTTCAGTGAAAGACGTTGCACTGCTGGCCGGCGTGTCCCTGATGACGGTTTCTCGAGCGCTCAACAACCCGGAAAAACTGAGCCCCGAAACCCTTCTGCGGGTGCGTCGCGCCATCGATGAACTGCAATTCGTACCGAGCTTGTCGGCGCGCAAAATGCGCGGCGACAACCTCCAGTCGCGAACCATCGGTGTGTTCGCGCTGGACACCGCGACTACACCGTTTGCCGTCGAGTTGCTGCTGTCCATTGAACAGACCGCGCAGCAGGCGGGCTGGAATGTGTTCATCCTCAACCTGTTGAGCAACCCACCCACCGACCAAAACATCGACCTGATGTTGTCGCACCGTCCCGACGGGCTGATTTTCAGCGCCATGGGCTTTCGCCAGGTGTGCATTCCCGAGCGTTTGAAGAGCAAACCCCTGGTACTTGCCAATTGCCTGGCGGATGACAGTCGCCTGGTGAGTTATGTGCCCGACGACGAAACGGGGCAGTATCGCGCTGTACATCACGCATTGAGCCAAGGCTATCGGCGCCCTCTGTGTATCAATCTGCCAAAACAGAGTCTGGCCTGGGACCTGCGACAAAAAGGCTTGCAGCGTGCCTGCCAGGCATTTGGCCTTGCGCCTGACGCAGTCCTGCAATACGACCTTTGCGATCATGATGCCTATGGTGAAGCCGCCGCCATCCTCGACCGGCACATCATTGATGGTCGTCCCCAATTCGACATTCTGATCTGTGGCAACGACCGCATTGCCTTTTGTGCCTATCAGTTACTGTTGGGCCGTGGCCTGAAAATTCCCGACGATGTCGCCGTTCTCGGCTACGACAACATGATCGGTATTGCTGAGCTGTTCATCCCGCCGCTGACCACAGTGCAACTGCCGTACTACGAGATCGGTCGCAAGGCTGCCCGGCACCTGATCGAGTCCCTCGACGAATCGGGAGCCCAGCCAGTTGATTGTCCATTGGTGGTCAGGGCATCACTATAAGCATTAGGTGATAGCACACCCGCCTGCTTTCGATTGGCCATTCGCCTGTCACGCACCCATCGGTGTTCAGCCTTCGGCGAACTCGCGCAGCACCTTGCCATCCATGCGATACCTCACCCATTCTTCCTGTGGTTGGGCGCCGAGGGATTTGTAGAAGTCGATGGCCGGGGTGTTCCAGTCGAGCACGCTCCATTCGAAGCGGCCGCAGTCGTTGTCGCAGGCGATTTTTGCCAGATGGCGCAACAGGGTTTTGCCGGCGCCGCCACCGCGTTGTTCCGGGGTGATATAGAGGTCTTCGAGGTACAGGCAATTGCTGCCCAGCCAGGTCGAATAGCTGAAGAAGAACACTGCAAAACCGATGGGCAGGCCGTCGCGCAGGCAAATCAGGCCATGGGCGGTGGCGCCTTCGCCGAACAGGCTGCGTTCGATGTCGACGACGCTGGCGATGACTTCGTGGCGAGCCTTTTCGAAATCTGCCAGTTCGGTGATGAAGGCGAGGATCTGCGGTGCATCGCTGGGGGTCGCCGGGCGGATTTCGATCGTCATGGACGGGCCTTGTTGGAAAATGGAAAGCGCCATACTAAGGCGCGACGGAGCGCTCGTCACATGGCAATTCAACGCTTAACCTTGGCAGGGCCGGACAGCTGATGTTTTAACGCCGCGCCCAGAGCAATGGCGCTCACCTCAAAGGATGCTAATGAACCCTAACGCTTTTGTACCACTGGCGACGTTGGCAACGGATCTACTGCCCCACGCCCTTGAGCCTTCAGACGACGGTGCTCACGACCTCGCGCACCTGCAGCGGGTCTGGCACAACGTGCGTACGTTGCAGGCCGAGGAAGGCGGGGATCTTGAAATGATGCTAGCCGCGGTGCTGTTGCACGATTGCGTGGCCATCGAAAAGAACTCGCCGCAGCGCTCGCAGGCCTCGCGTCTGGCGGCGGAAAAAGCGTCAACGGTGCTGGCAGAACTGAACTGGCCGTCAGCAAAAATCGCCGCCGTTGCCCACGCCATTGAGGCGCACAGTTTTTCCGCCAACATCGCCGCGCTTACCCTCGAAGCAAAAATCGTCCAGGACGCCGACCGTCTCGACTCACTGGGCATGCTCGGCGTCGCCCGCACGTTCTATGTTGCCGGGCGTATGGGCTCGGCGCTTTACGACCCGCAAGATCCCGAAGCGAAAGAACGCGACTACGACGACACACGTTTCTGCCTCGATCATTTCCAGACCAAACTGCTGCACCTCGCCGACGGTTTCCAGACCGCCGCCGGTCAGCGCCTGGCGCTGATCCGTCATCAACGCCTTAAGGGTTTCATGGAGCAATTGAAGGAAGAAATCGGGGTCGCCTGAGTGCAATCGCGCTCGACCGTTCGTCGCTCATCAGGCACCAATCCGATTCGAGGGCAGACCAACGACAGGTAAGGATTTCAATCACTGGAGAAGCCCTATGATCCCGTCAAGGTTGACCGCCCTCGTATTCACCGCACTGCTCTGCCCCGCGGCATTCGCCGCCACCGCTACAGGAACCGGCCCGACCGATCCGGTCGAACACCCCAAAGCCCCCGCCATCCAGAGCACCCCCGGCATGAACACCGATGGGTCGGGTGTCGACGTTGCTCCGCCGCCAGCCACCGGCACCGACCCGCGCACCCAGGGTAACGATCCTGGACGTCAGGGCGGCACGTCCGGCAACCCGGTGCCACCTGTGAACTCAGGTGCCGGCGCGAGTTCGAAAACCACCACCGGTGGTTCGGGTTCCGAGGGTTCCAGTCAGTAGTTCGCCGACGCGAGCGTCCTATTCACATCCATGAAGAGGTAACCATGAACGTCGATAAAAACCTGGAAAAAGAAGTCCTCACTCGCCTGTTGCACGCCCACCCAAGTGGCTTGGGCAAAGAGGTGCTGGACAATTATCGCGGGGAGAAAGTCGTGGCCAGCGCCCTCGCCGCTTTGCAGGATCGCGGGCTGATTCACCATGGTCATGTGACGTGCAACGAGGCTGGCGAACATTCGTTGCACCTGCCGATCAAGCTCAGTGCAGCCGGGGTTGAAGCGGCGCGCAAGCTGGATCTGTAGTAGTCGCCGGGCCGTTCGCTGCACGTGCGGCGGACGGCCGAATCAGCCTGCGCTGATCAGCGCATCCACCTCAGTACTCGGCGGCGCGGTTGCCGGCCCCCAGCGAGTCACCGCCAATGCTGCGGCCGCATTCGCCCGCCGTGCAGCGTCAAATGCCGAAAGCCCCTGCGCCAACCCGGCCACAAATACCCCCGCATGGGCATCACCGGCACCATTGCTGTCCACCGCTTTCACGGCAAACCCAGGGACATGCCGACGCTCGTCAGCCTGCTGAACCCAGCACCCTTGCGGCCCGTCGCGCACCACCATCAGTACATCACTGGGCAGGTATTCTGCGAGGCGATCAAGCGCAACAGAAATCTCTTCAGCCCCGGTAAAGCGCCGCGCTTCGACGTTGTTGCTGGTCCACACGTCGATGCGTGGCAACAACGCCTGCATCAGCGGCGAGTCCGGCGCTTCGACGAGCGGCCCCGGATCGAACACCACACTGATCGACGCCGGCAATGCCAGCGTCCAGTCGAGCAAGGCTTGGGCCTTGCCTTCGTGCAGCAGGCTGTAGCCGCTGAGATAGACATAATCGCCCGCCTCGGCCGCCACGCTGTTCAAATCGGCCTCGGTCACCTCACCTTCGGCACCGATGTAGGAAATGAAACTGCGCTCGGCCGAAGCATCGGTCAGCGCCACACACAAACCGGTGTCGCGTTGCGCGGGTGTGTTGATGCCGATATGAATGCCTTCAGCGTTCATCGCCTGGCGCGCCAGATCGCCGAAACGCCCCGTGCCGTGACGACCGAGATAGACAACCGGCAGACCATTACGCACGGCCGCCGCCATCACATTGAAGCCACCGCCCGCCTCGAAACCGGCAGACTGCGCCAGCACGTCACCGCCGACTTGCGGCAGTTTTTCCACGGCCATGACTAGGTCGATGATGACCTGGCCGGTGTGCAACATCTTAGGCATGAGCATTCTCGACTTGCGCGGCGCGGCGATCTTTCGCCCCGCCGAGTAGGAAGTAAATGCCACCGGCCACCACGAACGTCACGATCCAGCCGAGACCGTTGTGGCCCAGCCACGAATCAGACAGGAAGCCCTTGAACCAGACGTTTTCGGCGGTGGTGCCAATGGTGGTGAAACTGAAACCCAGCACGATGGCCATCGCCCACGCCCCGAATGCGCGCCACTCGATCCCACCGTGATACCAGTAGGCGCTGCTCGGGCTGACGTCGAGCAGGTCTTTGGGGCTGTAGTAATGACGATGAATCAGGTCGACCACAAAGATCCCGACCCACGCGGTGATCGGCACCGCCAGCAGGGAAATGAAGGTGATGAACGGGCCGTAGAAACTGTCGGCGATCAGCATGAAGTAAATCGAACCGGCGAAGATTGCGACGATGTCGACCACCACTGCGTAGACGCGTTTGACCTTCAGGCCCAGGGTCAGCGTGGTCAATCCGGCGGAGTACACCGACAGGTTGTTCGACAGCAGCAGGCCACCGAATGCGGTGATCAGGTACGGCACGGCCATCCACGTCGGCAGCATGTCGCGTATCGCCACGATCGGGTCAGTCGCCGATGCCAGGTCGTTATTGCCCACCGACAACAGCCCGCCGAGGGTGATCAGCAACACCAGCGGAATCCCCGCACCGAACGCCGCCGACGCCACCAGACGCACGGCTTTGACACTGCGATGCTGATAACGCGACATGTCGGCGCCGGCATTGGCCCAGCCGATCCCGGTGCCGGCGGCCATGGTACCGATACCGATCATCATGGCGCTCATCGGCGCTGGCGTGGCGTTGAACACCGCGCTCCAGTCGATGGTGGCGCAAAGGAAACCGCCGACCAGAATATTCAGCGCGCCGAACACGTAAGTCGCCCACTTCTGGATGACCAGCAAAGTCGCATGGCCGAGGCCGGAGACCGACAGGGTCAGCAGCACGAAAATCGCGATAAAAATCAGCGTCAGCAGCGGGGCACTTTTTGCCTCGACCGGCGAGCCGAACAGGATCGAACACAGCGACAGCAGCACGAATGCGGCGGTGGTGGTGTTGACGGTTTCCCAACCCAGACGCGACATCAGCGAGACCAGGGTCGGGCCGATGTTGCCGCGCACACCGAAGATCGCCCGCGACAAGGTCAGGCTCGGCGCGCGGCCACGACGACCGGCGATGGAGATGATCCCGACCACCGCAAACGAGCCAGCGGCGCCGATGATCGCGACGATGATCGCCTGCCAGATCGCCAACCCGCGAAACGCGACCAGCGTCGCGCCCAGCGGCAAGCCGAGAATGGAAATGTTGGCCGCGAACCAGACCCAGAACAATTGCAGCGGGTGGCCGTTGCACTCGGCTTCCGGCACCGGCTCGATGCCGCGTGTTTCCAGTTGCCCGGCGCTTTGCCCGACGTTTGATGAACTCATGAAAGTGCTCCTGTTTGCCTTTTTTGTGGTTGTGGCAATGACGCAGAACAACAAGACATCCCCGGCCGTCCTGGGCCTGTCTGTGCGATCCATTGCGGGTTGAAAATTCAAGAATGCGGTGCGCCATTCGCGAGCAAGCTCGCTCCCACAGGTACAGCGTGATCCTTGTGGGAGCGAGCCTGCTCGCGAAGACGCCAGCCCAATCAGCGCAAGGCCAACAGACCTTGCACCAACGGTTCCAGCTCCAGATCATTGACGGTTTTCACCGTCTCGATCATCGGTGCAGGCCAAACCTCAAGGCCCAGGCAGGCCCCGAGCATTGCCCCAAGAATCGCGGCGATGGTGTCAGTGTCGCCGCCCAGACTGGCCGCCATGCACAGCGCATCAAACGCGCTCATCTCACCGACAGCCACTTGCTGCGCCAGCGCAAACGACACCACCACTGATTCTTGCGAGGCCACCGAAGTGCCGATCACGTCGTAGAGCAGATCGGCTAGCAGCACCTTGTCGCTGTCAACACTGATGGTGCGCGCCCAACTGATACGCGAAGCCATGCGCCCACCGGCCACCCAGTGGCCGTGAGATTGCGCTTGCTGAGCGATCTGCTGGCCGAGGTTCAACGCCGCGCCCAGATCCATGCCGTTGATCCCGGCTGACACCACCGCGGCCACCGCCGCCGCACTGGAGATGCCCAGCGTGGTGTTGTGGGTGACCTGACAGGCCTGCACCACCGCCGCGATAAAGCGTTCAGGGTCGGCGACATCCGCCGCGATCCCCACCGGGGTAATGCGCATCGCCGCGCCATTGGTCGTGCCGTAACGCCCGGCTTCTTCCGGCGAATGGCCGGCGAGGATCATTTCGATGGCGCGCTTGGTCGATGGGCCGAGCAAGTCCTGCGAGCCCTTGGCCTGCATCTCGGCTTCCCACTCGATCAGCCGTTGCGCCAGTAGCGCAGGCTCGATCCGGCCGTTGCCTTCGACCAGCAACTGGCCGACCAGAATCGCCTGTTCGGTGTCGTCGGTGATTGACCCCTTGGGCATGTTCGCGGCAATTGGTTGCAGCGGGCCGGCATCCTGCAGATCAGTGATCTGGCCGAAGCGGGCCTTGATCGTTTCGCGGTTCAGCGATTGCGTCGGCATGCCCAGCGCATCACCAAGGGCCAGGCCATAAAAAGCACCGAGGGCACGGTTGAGCGTGGTCATTTCGACTCTCCAAACTGCAGGTGCAGACGAAAATGCACCGGATCGAGCAGGCTTTCGACCAATTCCATGAAACGGTTCTGCCGGTCGTAGGTGGTGCGCAGGGCCTTAAGGAATACCGTGCCCACCGGGCGACCAAGCAACTCGGCATCTTCGGCATTCAACGGTTCGGCACCGATCCACTGATCGCCGCGCTCGCCGATATAGCCGTAGGCAGCCAGAGTGATGGTCAGGGAGTTGTCGATCAGACCGACGCGCGGCAGGCTTTCCAGGCCGCCGGTGGCCGGCATCAATGAGCGTTCGAGGGACACCAGCGTGCCATCGTTGGAGCGACGACGGCGGTCGAGGGTGATGAACTGGTCGGTACCGAAACGCGCCAGCAAGTCGGGCCGGGTCACGGCTTCCAGACGCAGCACTTCAGTGTTGATCAGCGCACCGCTGTCGGCCAGTGCCTGCGCCCAGCCGCTGCGCTGGTCAAGCGCCACGCCGTCAAACGTGACGATGGAGCCGACACCGCTTTGCGTGGCGATGTACTTGCGCCGCTTCAGTTCGGCGAGCGCTTCGCGCAAGGTGCCACGGCTGACTTTGAATTCTTGAGCCAACTGATGTTCGCCGGGCAACAGAAAGCCGTCCTCCATGAGGCCGCTTTCGATGCGCCGGACGAGTTCGTCGACCACCCGTTGTTTCTTGTCAAATCGTACCTGTCTAATCATGTACAAAGTGATAACCGAAACGGGCTCGGACAAGCAAGGAGAATTTAGGAGATTAGATAGAAGGCGGGGACAGTTACGGTCCATTGTGGGAGCGAGCCTGCTCGCGAAGACGTCGGGTCAGTCAACATTTCCGGCGACTGGTTCAACGCTTTCGCGAGCAGGCTCTCGCCCACAAGGATGAGGGGGGTCAGCGTTGCTTCAGGCGGTCGATGACCACAGCCAAGAGCAGAATCGATCCACGAATCACGTACTGATAAAACGTATCGATGTTCTTCAGGTTCATCGCATTCTCGATAATCGCCAGAATCAACACCCCGGCAATCACATGCCGAATCATGCCGATCCCGCCGCTCAGCGATACCCCGCCCAGCACACACGCCGAGATCACTGTCAGCTCGAAACCCTGACCAATCATCGGTTGCCCGGAGGTCATACGCGACGCCAGAATCACCCCGGCCAACGCACCGATCAAACCGTGCACGGCGAAGATGATGATCTTGGTGCGATCAACGTTCACCCCGGCCAGCAATGCCGCTTCCTGGTTGCCACCGATGGCCATGGTGTTGCGACCGTAGGTGGTGTAGTTGAGCAGCCAGCCGAAAAACACAAAACAAACGACGGTGATCACAATCGGCACAGGCACGCCGAACAACTGGCCGTTACCGAAAACAAAGAACGATTCCTGCGACACGCCCACTGCTTTGCCGTTGGCAAAAATGTACGCCAGGCCCCGCACGATCTGCATGGTCGCCAGCGTGGTGATCAACGCGTTGACCCGCAGCTTGGCAATCACGATCCCGTTGATCAGGCCGACAATCAGGCCCATCAACAACGCCGCGCAGACACCGAGGAACACGCTGTCGGTGTCACGCATCACCACTGCCGCCACCACCCCGGCGCAGGCAATCACCGAACCCACCGACAAATCGAAATGCCCCGACGCCAGGCAATAGAGCATGGTGCAGGCGGCGATACCGGTAGTGGAAATCGCCAGGCCCAGCCCCCGCATGTTCAGCGGCGAAAGGAAGTTGTCGATCAGCAAGGCGCAGGCGACGAAGATAGCCACCGCCGCCAGCAACATGACCCAGTCATCGAGGAAGCGCCGCATATCCAAAGGTTTGCGCTCGGTCGGCAGGGTTTCGTTTTGGGTTGTCATCATAGTCACCTCTCAGTTCGCCACGCCGTCAGCGCGGTGGCGCGGCAAAGCCAGTTGCAGCAGGTTGGATTCATTGGCCTGTTCGCGGCTGACTTCGCCGCGCAGGGCGCCTTCGCACAGCACCAGGATGCGGTCGGAAATCCCCATCACTTCCATCAGGTCGCTGGACACCACGATCACCGAAATACCGTCGGCGGCAAGGTTATGGATGATCTGGTAGATCTCCGCTTTGGCACCGATGTCGATGCCGCGAGTCGGTTCATCGAGCAGCAAAACCTTCATCGGCATCGACAACCAGCGGCCGAGGATGGCCTTCTGCTGATTGCCGCCGGAGAGGAATTTGATCTGCTGGCCGGCGTGGGGCGTTTTGACTTTCAACGCTTTGATCTGCTTGTCGGCGTTGCCCTTCTCCCACATCCCGCGCAATAGGCAACCGAGACCCGAATGGGCGCCGCGCGCGCTGATGTTGATGTTCTCGGCGACGCTGGCCAGCGGGATGATGCCCTCCTTTTTGCGGTCCTCTGGACACAGCAGAATCCCGGCGGCAATCGCGTCGCGCGGTGAGCGCAATTTCAGTTCATGGCCGCGCAGTTCGAGGCGTCCGGCAGTGTGGCGCTCAAGTCCACTGAGCAGGCGAAACAGCTCGGTGCGCCCTGCCCCGACCAGCCCGAACAAGCCAAGAATCTCGCCCTTGTGCGCCTCGAAACTGATCGGCTCACGCAGGCCCGGGCCGAGCAAACCGTCGACTTTCAGCGCCACGGCACCGCGTGGACGATTGCGGTAATCGTAGATGTCCTGAATGTCGCGCCCGACCATGCAGGTCACCAGTTGATCGTGGGTCAACTGGCTCATGTCGTCAAAAGTGCGCACGTAGCGGCCGTCCTTGAACACCGTCACCGCGTCGCATAGGCGGAACACCTCCTCCATGCGATGGGAAACGTAAAGCACGACTTTGCCCTCGTCGCGCAGACGGCCGATGATCGCCATCAAACGGTCGATCTCACGGGCCGAGAGGCTGCTGGTGGGTTCGTCGAACGCGATCACATGGGCGCCGCGCGACAACGCCTTGGCAATTTCCACCAGTTGCCGCTGGCCGAGTGACAAGCGGCCGACCTTGGTCTGCGGATCGATTTCGTCAGCCAGACCTTTGAGGCAATTCAACGCTTGCTGACGCAGTGCGCCGCGATTGATCAAACCGAAACTGGCCGGCAGATGCCCGAGAAACAGGTTCTCGGCGACGGTCATTTCCGGCACCAGATGCAGCTCCTGGTGAATCACCGCGACACCGCTGCCGATACTGTCGGCAGTCGATTTGAAAGCCATCGTCCGGTCGCCGATCTGCAACTCGCCGCTGCTCGGGATATAAGCGCCACCGAGGATTTTCAGCAGGGTCGATTTACCGGCGCCGTTCTCGCCCATCAAGGCATGAACCTGCCCCGGATGCGCGACGAAACTGATGCCATCCAGCGCTTTGACGCCGGGAAAGGTTTTGCCGATCCCGTTGAAGCGCAGGCTGGCGCTCATGCTGTGTTCTTGTGTCTGTACTTGCGCGTGCATAAAGCCACCTCATCACACCGATCAAACGGCCCGGCTACCCGGGCCGTTACTACGTCAGTTCCACAAGCCGATTTTTTCCAGCTCTTGCTTGAAGTTCTCGCGGGTGATCAGGGTGACGTCGTCCATGGCGGTGTACTTCGGCGGTTCTTTGCCGGTGGTGACCCACTCGTACATCATCTCGGCGGTCTTGTAGCCTTCGATGTGCGGGCTCGGCAGCATCGAACCGAAGAAGCCACTGTTGGGCTTTTTCAGCTCGCCGATCGCGTCGGTGCCGTTGATGCCGATACCGATCACGTTAGCCGCAGCAAAACCGGCGGCTTCGGTAGCGCGTACGCCGCCGAGCACGGTGTTGTCGTTCATGCCGCCGATGATCAGGTTCTTCGCCGCGCTCGGCAGTTTCACCAGCGCCGAGTTGGTGGCGTCCATGCTGCCCGGTACGTCGAGGGTCTTCAGGGCCGCGAACAGAATGTGGTCTTTGGGCATGCCCGCCTCTTCGAGGGATTTGACCGAGCCGTCGGTGCGCTTCTTACCGGTGTCGAGTTCGTTGTAGGTGTTGACCACCGCGTACGTATCTTTCCAGTCCCAGTTACGTTTCTTGGCTTCGGCGGCCATGGCGGCGCCTTGCTTCTGGCCGACTTCGAACGCGGCCATGCCCAGGTACGGCACGTCTTCCATGAACTTGCCGTTGGCGTCGACGAAGCGGTCGTCCACGGCAATCACTTTGAGGTCATTCCTTTTGGCTTTGGCCATGATCGCCGGGCCCAGGGACACGTCAGGCGGGCAGATCACGAAGCCCTTGGCGCCGTTGGCCGCGAGGCTGTCGATGGCCGACAGGGTTTTTTCGCCATCCGGCACGGCAATCTTGATCAGTTCAAACCCTTTGTCCTTGGCGGCTTTCTCGGCGAAGGCCCATTCGGTCTGGAACCACGGCTCTTCGGCCTGTTTGACCAGAAAACCGATCTTCACGGTATCGGCAGCGAGCAGCGAACTGCTCAGACTGAACGCGGTGACCGCCAGGGCGGCACTGCACAGGGTACGAATCCCGAAACGACGTTTCATAAGCTGACTCCTTGTTATTTTTTTTGAGCAATATTTGAAAAGCGTTAAAGCGGTTGAAGCGGGTTCCTGCAAAGCCTGTAGAAAATAGTCATATCGTATGATGATTGGATTTCAGACGGATTTATCCGCGCGAAAACCCAATCAATCAGTCGTGGTACATCACCGAGCGACCACCATCGACGGTGATGCACGAAGCGTTGATAAAGGGTGCTTCATCGCTTGCCAGAAACACCGCCGTCATTGCCACTTCAATTGGCTGACCGATGCGTTTCGGCGGGTGCAGATCGAAAGCACGCTGACGCTCGGCGTGCGGATCGGCGAAACCGTTCCAGTAATCGACGTTCAATTGAGTCTCGATGTAGCCCGGAGCAATGGCGTTGACGCGAATACCCTTCGCCGCGTACTCGATGCCCAGCGCACGCGTCAGCCCGAGCAAGCCGTGCTTGGCCACCGGGTACGGGAAACAGCCGGGAATGATGTGGCTCGAATGGGTCGAGGCGATGTTGATGATGCTGCCGATGCCCTGCTCGATCATCTGCGCCAGTACTGCTTTGCAGCCATACCAGGCGCCGTCGAGGTCGATGGCAAAGCAACGGCGCCAGTCCTCTTCGGTCATTTCCAGTGGATCCCGGAACACATTGACCCCGGCGCAGTTGACCAGCACGTCGATGCGGCCGTGCAACTCGACAGCGCGTTTGGCCATGGCGTGCAGGTCCTGCTGGCGCGACACATCAGCCCTGATCGCCTGTACGTCATAGCCCTGTTCGCGCCAATGGGCTGCAACCTGCTCGACCTTCTCACCCTGAATATCGCTGATCAGCAGTTTCGCTTGCTGCGCAGCGAAGGTCGCGACGATGGCTTCGCCAATGCCTTGGGCGGCACCGGTCAGCAGCACAACTTTGTTTTTCAGACGCTCGCCCTTCGGCGGCGCGGGCACCGGCGGCAGGGTAAGTGGTTCAGCCATGGATCAGGACTCCTGTTCGCAAGCGCAAAAAAACCGGGCATCTGACGATGTCCGGTCTGGAAGGCGTTTGGAACAAAACAGGCAGGCGCAGGCAACGGTATCGGGCCGTTGCGAGACGCGGACTCCACATGGGAGTGCAATAGACATTCGCTGCATCACTTCACCTGTTTTGTTCTTTTTAAGTGTGAGTGCGTGTTACTGCTGGAGCCGACTATAAACCCGACCGCCAAACAATCTCAATATATAATTTCTCATCCCATATTTTGGGATTTAGCCTGCAAATCGCGTACAGAGCTTTCCTGCAACATCAACCCGCATCGATAGCACAGCACCGTCCAGCGGATGGTTGTGCGGTCCCTTGGCGCTGGTGATGTAAAGCGTTTTCAGGTCTTCACCACCGAATACACAACTGGTCGGGCGGCTGACCGGCAGATCGATTTTTCGATCAACCTTGCCTTCAGGCGTCAGTCGCAAGAGGCAGCTGCCGTCCCAACGCGCATTCCATACGTAACCCTCTGCGTCCATTGCCGAACCGTCCGGGCCGCCCTGTTCATCGGGGCCGTACCAGATGTAAGCGGTGTCGAGGTTGCCGTCGGTGTGGATGAAATAGCGATAGAGGGTGCTGTCGAGGCTGTCGCCAAACAGCAGCGTTGTGCCGTCGTTGCTCCACAGCAACGTGTTGGGAATGCCCAATCCGCGTAACAGCGGCGTGACGCGTTTATCCGGATCGATACGAAACAGGCCACCGGAGCGGCGGATGATCGGCAGATCCTCGCCTTGTTCGCCGATGTTGTTTTGCATCGTGCCGAGCCACAAGCGGCCCTGAGCATCGCAGCGCGCTTCGTTGGGGCGATTGCCGGGTTGCGGGTCGGCAATGCAGAACAAGGTCAGGCGCGGTTCAAGGCCGGGGGAGTCGAGATCGAGTCGATAGACGCCACTGCTAAGGGTCACCAGGGCATCGCCGCTGTTGCACGGGATGAACGCGGAAATGTGTTCTGGCATCTGCCAGATCTGCACATTCTGGCCGATCAGGCGCAGGGCTTGCTTGCCGCCAATATCAACCCAGTACAGCGCCTGGGTCGGGGCATCCCAGAATGGGCCTTCACCGAGTTGGGCGCGGTGTTGGGTAACGGCAGTCCACGTCATGGCAATTCCTTTGGTCATTCTTGTTTTCAATGTGGGGGTGGGCTAGCCCCCACAGGGGAATGTGTGGGTTTCAGCTGGCTTTTTTGTCGGCCATGACTTGCGGATAAAAGCGTTTGATCGCCAGATCCGCGTTATCAATCAGGGTCATGCAGGCCCACACACCGCGCGCGGAATCGCGAGCGGCGATGGCGTCGGCCATGTCTTTGTGGATCGGCAAGGTGCGGCGCAGTTCATCGGGGTCGGCGGCGGACACTTCAAACGATACCGCCAGCAATGCGCCGAGGGCCGGCACCATTTGTTCGATGAACTGGTTATGGCTGGCGGCAAGAATGCATTCGTGGAAGGACTGGTCGGCGCGGTTGTAATCCGTGCCACTGTCGACCGCGCGCTCGAGTGCGTTATAGGCCATTTGCACGGCTTGGATCTGATCAAGGGTCGCCCGTTCGCAAGCCCAGCGCACGGCCATGGGCTCAATGGTGCGGCGCAGGTCGAGCAAGTCATCGACGAAGTTTTCCGGCAGCCCGTTGCGCGACAGCCAACCAACGACTTGCGGATCGAACAGGTTCCAGCGCCGCACCGGCAATACCCGCGTGCCGACCTTTGGCCCGACTTCGAGCATGCCTTTGGCGACGAGGGTTTTGATGGCTTCGCGGATGACCGTACGACTGACGCCGAGTTGCTCGCCGAGATCGGCCTCGACCTTGATGGACTGCCCCGGCTTCACCTGGCCGGCGGCGATCCAACTGCCCAACCAGTCAACCGTGGACGCATGAAAGCTGCTGGACATGGACACCTCAAAGCGGTTCGCGATGGGTGCCTACGCTAATCATCATATGATTGGGTGTCAAATCAGATTTTGTCAGTTAACACGAAAACCAGTGTGGGAGCGGGCTTGCTCGCGAAGCGGTGTGTCAGCCAACAACGTTGCCGAGTGACACACCGCCTTCGCGAGCAAGCCCCACATCAGGATTTTTGTTAAGGCTCAAGACCAATGCGAAAGAACTCGCCGCCGCTCCAAACCCCAAGCCAGCGCTGGCCGTCAATGTCGCGGCTAACCGCCAGTTCTACCAATTGATAAAACACGTTGCGGTGAATCAACGCTTCAAGGTTGGTGCGCACATGCACATACGGCGCAGGTTCTTGCGTGAGGGGGTCGATCTCGACGCGGATCGCATGCTCTGGCCCCGCCTCGGCGGTCTCGTCGACATTGGTGGTAAAGCGAAGCACCTGCGCCTCGCCCTCACCTTCAACCTCCACGGCAATCGCCACAAACGGTGCATCGTCGACCTTGATCCCGACCTTCTCAACCGGAGTAATCAGGAAATAATCATCGCCATCGCGGCGGATGATCGTGGAGAACAACTTGACCATCGGCTTGCGCCCGATCGGCGTGCCCAGGTAGTACCAGGTGCCGTCCCGGGCGATGCGCATGTCGATGTCGCCGCAAAAGTCCGGGTCCCACAAGTGCACGGGCGGCAGGCCTTTGGTTTTGGGAATCTGTCCCAACAGGTCATTGGCTTTTTGCGGGCCACTCATGGCGTACTCCTCGAATTTACTGGTCGCTGATCCCCAGCAGGCTACGCGCATATTGCGCCAGTGGCGGGCCGATCAGGTCTTCGGGTTTGTTGTCGTGGAACGTCAGTAAACCGCCACGACTCTTGATCCGTGCAGTATCAATCAAATACTGGGTGCTGGTCTCGATCAACATGATCTGAATCACGCCACCGTCGATGCCAAGGCGATCCACCGCCTCCTGATCGAGCCACTCATCAGAGTTGCCGATACGGTCATCAGACTTGGCGAAACGTGTGTACAGCAAGTAGTGAGCGCCGGCATCGCGGGCTTCGCCCATCGCCTGATCGAGGCCTTCAGGCGCACGCGCGCGGCGTACCATCGGAAAGTATTCGACAAAGCCCTTGAAGGCTTCTTCAGCCACCACGTTCGGCCGCGGATAAGAACCGCCCGGCGGCGCAAACGCGCCCTGAGCGATGTAGATGAACGAGTCCGGCTGAATGCGGAAGTTGTTCACACGGCGACTGTCACTGTGATCCAGCAGCCCCGCGTCACTCATCTGATAGCGAGTGCCCTCGGCCATATCGCTGACAGTCATACAGCCGCCAAGCGCCAAAACGGCCAGCAGCAAAACCAGGCTACGCATCCTAATCCTCCAGAAGCCGGTGACGGAAAACCGGCGAATGGCCGTTGGATGCAGCTTTTGCGCCAGCTCACGATCTTTGTCCAGTTATACAACGCATTCGCGAGCAAGCCCGCTCCCACAAGTGGAAGGCATTCCAAATGCGGGAGCGGGCTTGCTCGCGAATGCGGTACTTCAGCCGCCGATAATCTTCATGACAGTCGCGCCGCCAGAAAACGCGACTTCCTGCTTGTCGCCCAACGCCTTGACCAGTAAGCGCTGCAACGCCGGCAATGCCTGGTGTCGCGGCTTGTCGAGCAGGTCGCCGACATAGTGGCGGTTGCTCGATGACAGGCAGCCATGCAGCCAACCGGTGGAGGACAAACGCAGACGCGAACAGGTGCGGCAGAACGGCACGCTTTCGTTGGCGATCACACCGAAGTTGCCCACCCCGGGAATCGCATAACGCACAGCCGTGGCGTCCACAGGCGCGTCGGTTTGCGCGTATTCATAGCGTTCGCCAATCAGGTTCAGCAGTTGCTGCAGACTGACAAACTGTTGCAGGAAGGCATTGGAATCTTTGGCCAGGTGGCCCATTCGCATCAGCTCGATGAAACGCAGCTCAAATCCGCGTTCCAGGCAGTAATCAAGCAACGGCATCACCTGATCGAGGTTCTGCCCTCGCAACGGCACCATGTTGACCTTGATCTTCATTCCCGCCGCTGCAGCCTGATTCATCCCATCAAGCACGGTAGCGAGATCGCCGCCACGAGCGATGCTACGGAACGCACTGGCGTCGAGGGTATCAAGGGACACGTTGATGCGCCGCAGACCGGCATCCACCAACAAAGGAAGTTTTTTCGCGAGGAGTTGACCGTTGGTCGTCAGGCTGATGTCTTCCAGGCCCATCTTGCCGACAGCCGTCATGAACGATTCGAGTTTGGGGCTGACCAGCGGTTCGCCACCGGTGATGCGCAGCCGCTCGATACCCGCGGCTTCGATCAGATACGCCACGCCTTTGGCCATGGCTTCGGCCGACAGTTCATCCTGCGCAGCCACTAACCGCTTGCCGTTAGGCACGCAGTAGGTGCAAGCGTAATTGCAGGCTGAAGTCAGACTGATCCGCAAATTGCGAAAACGCCTGCCTTGACGGTCAACGATCATGATCACTCCGGCGATAGAAAATCGAGCCGCTAAAACTTGACTCACAAATCAAGTTTTAGCAAGCCCTATGCCTGAGTATATTCCTGCGGTACTGCGTCATGTAGCGAAAACATGACGCAATAAGGCAACTGAATGGCTCAATTGCCTGGAGGGATTTCCGGATCGCGCTTGCGCTTGTTACCCATGCGCACGCCGATGTCCATCAGGAACTGGAAGAAACCTTCCTGATCTTCCAGCACATTGCTCCAGAACGGCGAGTGATACAGCGCGACTGCGCCATGCACCAGCGCCCAGGACGCGCAGTAGTGGAAGTACGGCGGCACGTCTTCGAGCTTGCCTTCGCTGATACGGCCCTTGATCAGCAGGGTCAGGCGCTCGAAGTTCGAGGCCCGGATCTTGTGCAGTTCCTCGACCATCTCCGGCACCTGATTGCCCTTGACCACCTTCTCTTCGAGGCGATCGAACAGACGATAGCGCTGCGGGTCGCGCATGCGGAATTCGAAGTAGGCACGGGACAGCGCTTCTTTGTCCTTGTCGACATCGGCCGAATGCAGCAGCTCGTTCAAATCGCGCTCGTAATCGAGCATCAGGCGCAGATAAATCTCGGCCTTGGACTTGAAGTGCTTGTAGATCGTGCCT